>CANQLF010000018.1 GCA_947624635.1 uncultured Bacilli bacterium
TGATATAATAACAAGAGATTCAAACTGATATAAAATTTTCACAAACCTGTTGATAAGAGCTTGACTTCGGGGGGGGTTAATTTATAATAAAATTAAGGCTAGTGGATAAATTACCAAAATTAAGTGAATAATAATAGTAGGTGAGTAAATTGGAAGAAAATAAAAAGAAAAAAATAATAATTACGATTATAGGAATATTGGTTTTAGTAGTAGCTTTAGTTGGTGCAACATATGCATGGTTTAGTTCAACAAGTAAAGTAGAATCAAAAATAACTACAGCAAAAACAGAACTTATAGTTAGTGTTGACGAAGAATTAACACATATAACAAATATAAAACCTACCAAATGGAAAGAAGATATTGCTTTAAACAGTGTGAACTCTGATATAGTAAAGATACCTATAACAGTAAATAGTAAATCTACAATAACTATAAATTATGATTTAACAATTAGTACAGAAAACTTAAAATTAAATGAAGATGAAACTTTAGAAGGTGGAAAATTAAGTGATCTAAAATATAGATTATATGATTCAGATAAAAAAGAATTAAATGATGGTAATTTCTTTATACCAAAAGAACAACAAATTATTTTAAATCAAAATAAAATAGAACCAAATGAAGTTCAAAACTATATGTTATATATATACATAAATGATACAGGTGAACTACAAAATAAATTACAAAAGTTAAATTTTAATGTAATTATAAATGGAAAATCATATAATCCAGATAATAATACACAAACATTAGCGCAATATGTATTAAATAATTATAATGTTCAATTACAAAAACCAATATTTACTGTAAATTCAGAGGACAAAGGATTATTTAAAGGCGAAAAAGAAGAAAATACACTTTATTATTTCAGAGGACCTATAGATAATAATTATGTTGAATTTGGAACATATAAAGAAACTATTATGAATAATGTTTATGATTATGAATCAAATAGTTACATAGATAAACAAGTAGCAAATGTTGGAGATTCCATATTATGGAGAATAGTTAGAATAAATGAAGATAACAGTATAACTTTAATTATGGAAAATAATATAGGATTAAAAATCCCGTGGAGATCTCCTGGTATTGCATTTTATCCAGATAGTAATTTAAGAAAAGTAACAGAAACTTGGTATGATAATAATCTTAAAGATTTAGATAATTTAATCCAAAAAACGGCTTTTTGTAATGATAAAACAGACAATTATCAAGCAGTAGAAAAAAGATTAAACAATAGTACACCTAGTCCTACATTAAATTGTAATTATTCGGATGAAATTATTTCAAAAGTAGGTATTATTTCAGCAGATGAAGTAGTTTATGCTGGAGCAATATTTGGACAAAATACGGTTAATCTTCCATATATAAGTAACAATACAGATTTTTGGACAATTTCACCACATCCATTCACTGATGGTGCATTTTTATGGGTTAATAAAAAATTATCTAGCCATAATTGGACTTCTCAAGAACACGGAGCGGCTCGTCCTGTTATAACCTTAAAACCAAATGCGACATTCACATCAAATCCTGATTCAAGTGATGAAATCGGTACAATAAATAATCCATATAAGATAATAGTTGATTAAAATGTTAAGAACTTTATTAAGTTTAAAAATAAAGTTCTTTTATTTAAACATAAATTACATTTTTGTGATATAATTGATGTATACATGATGATTGGGGTGGATAAAAATGTATCAAGCATTATATAGAAAGTATAGACCAGATAATTTTAATGACGTTGTAGGACAAGATGTTATAAAAAAAACAATAATAAATGAAATTAATAACAACAAATTATCCCATGCTTACTTATTTTGTGGACCACGTGGAACAGGTAAAACGAGTATTGCTAAGTTAATTGCTAAGCTAATAAATTGCGAAAATCAAAAAGATGGAATACCTTGTGGAAAATGTAGTTCATGTGAAAACTATAAAAATAATGTTGATATAGTAGAAATAGATGCTGCAAGTAATAATGGGGTAGAAGAAATAAGAGAACTTAGAAGTAAAGTAAATTTACTACCTGCAAATTCTAAATATAAAGTATATATAATAGATGAAGTTCATATGTTATCTATTGGTGCATTTAATGCATTATTAAAAACATTAGAAGAACCACCCGCACACGTTATTTTTATTTTGGCTACAACTGAAATAAATAAAATACCAATAACAATAGTATCTAGGTGTCAAAGATTTGATTTTTCTAAGATTTCTAGTAGTCAAATATATTCTAGACTTAAAAAAATAGCTCGTGATGAAAAAATAAATATAACTGATAAAGCTTTAGAAGAAATAAGTAAATTAACAGATGGTGGGCTTAGAGATGCAATTGGATTATTAGATAAAGTTATTTCATATACTAATGAAGAGATAACTGAAGAAATAGTTCATGAAGTTAATTATTCTGTTACAGAAGATGTAATAAAAAAAATATTAAATTATATACATGAAAGAGATATTAATAATTATATAAATTATATAGACGAATTAGATAGTAAAGGAAAAGATTTATTAAAATTAGTAGATGAACTTGTAATGTATTTAAGAGATGCAGCAATAGATAAAAATGATTTAAAACAAAATGGGTTCATTAATAAAGATATAATAACTTATATTAATTCATTAAATGAAATATCTAATAAAATGAAAAATACTAATTATCCTAAAATATTATTGGAAACTTTTATATTAACTTTAGAAGAAAAAAATGTAAGTTCTCCTAAAATAGAAAAAAAAGTAAAAGAAGAAAATGTTAATAATTTTTCTGAAGTAGAAATAGATGCTAAAGAAATAGAACATGCTAAAGAAGATATTATAATTCCAGAATTAAAGAAAGAAAGAATTATTACACAAAAAGTAGTTGATGATAAAGATTTAGAACAAGTTAAAACTGTTGAACATTTAAAAAACATAAGAGTTAATAATTCGTTAGCTGAAGGAAATAAAAATTTGTTAAATGAATTAAAGTCAAATTGGAAAAAGATATCAGAATATTCAGTAAACCAAGTATATGGAGTAGCTGCAGGAATGCTTCTAGATAGTGATGTTGTGTTAGTTTCTGATAAAAATATATTAGTTGTTTTTCCATATGAATCAATGGCAAATAGAGCTAATAACTTAATACCAAGAATAGAAGAAATATTAAAATTAACATTCGATAAAGAATATAAGTTTATTGCTTTAGATAATGCTGAATGGAATAAAGTAAAAAAGGAATATGTTAAAAATATAAAAAATAATATAAAATATGACTACAAATTAGAAAATTCAGATTATGATATTTTATTTAATAAAAAAGATGATATAATAGTCGATCAAGCAATTGAATTTTTTGGTTCAAGTGTTGTACAAGTAATTTAAGAAAGGAAGATATAATTATGAATATGCAAGCATTAATGAAACAAGCACAAAAAATGCAAAAAGATGTTATGAATGCGAAAGAAGAAATTAATAAAAAAAATTTTACTGAAGAATACTCAAATGTAAAAGTAGAAGTAAATGGAAATAAAGAAATATTAAAAATAGAAATCGATAAAAATATGGAATTAGAAAAAGACGATATAGAAATGCTAGAAGATATGATAGTTATCGCAATAAATAATGCATTTAAAAAAGTAGATAACGAAACAGAAAAAGTAATGGGTAAATTTGGTCCTGGATTATCAGGATTAATGTAATAAAAATGTAGTAAAGAGTTGATAATTATGATGGGGTATCCAGAAAGTATTGTAAATTTAAAAGAAAGCTTTCAAAAGTTACCAGGAATAGGTGAAAAAAGTGCGGAAAGATTAGCATTTTCAGTTATTGATATGGAATTAGAAGACGTAGAAATCTTCAAAGAGGCACTTGATAGTGTTAAAAAAAATATAAAAAATTGTGAAGTATGTAATCATATAACTGAAAAAGATATATGTGATATATGTAGTGATAAAAATAGAGATAATAATACAATATGTGTTGTTGATGATCCTAAAAATGTTATAATGTTTGAAAAACTTGGAGTTTATAATGGAAAATATTTTGTGTTAAGTGGTCTAATTTCACCACTAGATAAAATAGGACCTGAAGATATAAATATCCAAAAGTTAATGAACCTTATAAAAAAAGAAGAAATAAATGAAGTAATACTTGCAATTAGACCTACAATAGAAGGGGAAACTACATCACTATACATAACAAAAATGCTAGAAGAATTAAACAAAAATAAGAAGAAGAAAACACAAATTTCTAAAATTGCTCAGGGAATTCCAATTGGTGTAGATATGGAATACATAGATTCATTAACATTAGAAACTGCACTTCAAAACAGAAAAGAAATCTCATAATTTATTTTTGTTCATCATAATATTAAATGGGGTGGAAAAAATGTTAAAAAAAATATTTAATGTAATTAAAAAAATAGTGTTGGCTGCTTTTATCCTTTATGGTTTTAATTTAATAATGTCACCACTATCTGTAATAGTTCCAATTAACATAATAACAGTTTTACTAGTTACACTCTTAGGTTTTCCAGGACTACTAGGACTAGTCGTTATAATGTTAGTTGCATTATAGGGGATGGTATCATGAAAGATGTAAATAATATAAATATATCAGATAAAATAATGGAAAATACTATTAATAATAAAAAACTATCTCATGCTTATCTATTTGAACTAAGCAATTTAGATGATGAGATTGTTTTTTCATTTATAAAAAAAATAGTATGTCCAAATGAATATAGTGATAACTGTACAAAATGTAATATTTGTAGTAGAATATCTAGTGGAAATTATGGTGATATAAAAATTATTAAGCCCGATGGAATGTGGATAAAAAAAGAACAATTATTAGAATTACAAAATGAATTTAATAAAAAATCTATCGAATCAAATAAAATGATTTATGTTATATATGAAGCTGATAAAATGAATAAATCATCAGCTAATACAATCCTAAAATTCTTAGAGGAACCAGAAGAAGGAATAATTGCAATTCTTCTTACTAAAAATATACATAATGTCTTAGATACTATCGTATCCAGATGTCAAATCATAAATTATAAAAAAAATGAAGATATGAGCTTATCTATTTATGATGATGAAATGATTAGTAATGTTTCTAATTTTATAAATGTTTTAGAAACGCAAAAGTTAGGAAGTATTGCTAAAATCGATGAATTGTGGAATAATATATTCAAACAAAAAAGTGATGTTGAAAAAGCTATTGATATATTATTTTTAATATATTATTATTCGTTTAAAAGTTTATTAAATAACAATTTTAATATACCTAATAATATAATGGATTCTGTTGATCTTATTAAAAAAAATAATAACATCAATAACTTAAAAGATAAAATAAACATCATAATGAGCACGCAAGATAATATAAAATATAATGTAAATTCAAATTTATTAATGGACAAGCTTATAATCTTATTTAATGGAGTTGATAAACATGAAATTAGCAAAACTTAAATTTAATAATAAAGGTAAAATTGTGATTGCTAAAACAAATGATATACAAGTTAAAATAGGAAGTGTTGTTGTTTGTGAAAATGATAATACGCTAAATTTAGCTAAAGTAATATCTTTGTTTGATGGTGATGAAGATAGTGAATGCGCTAGTATCATTAGACTTGCAACAGAACAAGATACACTAGATAATATAGAAAACATAACTGCTGCAAACAATGCTTTAAGAAAATGCATGAAATTAGTTAAAAAATATAATCTAGACATGAGATTAATTGATGCGACATATACACTAGATCGAAAACAACTTGTATTTCAATTCACTGCCGATAATAGAGTGGATTTTAGAGATTTAGCTAAAGAACTTGCTAGTATTTATAAAACCAGAATAGAACTTAGACAAGTGGGTGTTAGAGATAAAGCTAAATGTGTTGGTGGCTTAGGTACTTGTGGTAAAGAATTATGTTGTGCACAGTACCTAAATGAAATGGATACAGTTTCAATAAATATGGCAAAAAATCAAAAACTTGCCCTTAATCCTAGTAAAATAAATGGTGTTTGTGGTAGACTTTTGTGCTGTCTAAAATATGAAGATGAACAATATTGTAAATTAAAAGAAGGTTTACCAGAAGTTGGGGATACTGTAAAAACTGATGAAGGTGAAGGTGTAGTTACATCTGTAAATATCTGTAACCGTACATATAAAGTAGATGTTCCATCTCATGGAAATGTAGAAGTGAGCTTAAATTAAAATTATGGAAGTTATACATGACTTAGTAGGTTACAAAAATTTAAAAATCATTCAAAATACTGAATGGTTTAATTTTTCATTAGATTCAGTATTATTACCTAACTTTGTAACACTTTCTAAAAACACTAAAAATATTATGGATTTTTGTACAGGTAATGCACCAATCCCATTAATATTAAGTACTAAAACTAATGCAAATATTACTGGAGTAGAAATACAAAAAGAAATATATGACCTTGCAAGTCGTTCCATTAAACTAAATAAATTAGAAAATAGAATTAAAATAATAAATTTTGATGTTAAAAAATTAGCTAGTGAATTTGACACCGAAACATTTGATGTAATTACATGTAATCCACCATATTTTGTAGTTAGTGGTGACAATAAAATAAATGAAAGTGATATCAAATCTAAAGCACGTCATGAAATATTGTTAAATTTAGACGATATATTTAAAACAGCTAAAAAAATATTAAAAAATAAAGGTGTAATTGCCCTTGTACATAGGCCAGAAAGATTAATTGAAATATTAGAAGTAATGAAAAAATATAACATTGAACCTAAAAGATTACAATTTATATATCCAAATGAAGAAAAAGAAGCTAATATGATTTTAATAGAAGGAAAGAAAAATGGTAATACTGGATTAAAAGTATTAAAACCATTATTTGTACATGAAAAAGATGGTAGTTACAGAAAGGAAATATTAAAAATGTTTGGAAGTGAGGAAAATGATACAAAAAAGTTATGATGGAAAACCTACTCTTTATCTTGTTCCAACACCAATTGGAAATTTAGAAGATATGACATATAGAGCTGTAAATGTTTTGAAAAGTGTAGATGTAATATTTTCAGAAGATACAAGAGTAACTAGACAACTTTTAAATCATTTTGAAATATCTAAAAAATTGATTTCAAATCATGAACATAATGAATATATAGTAAAAGAAAAAATAGAAGAATATTTAAAAGATGGCAGCAATGTTGCTTTAGTATCGGATAGAGGTACTCCTGCAATTAGTGATCCAGGGGAAGTCGCAGTTAAATATTTAGCTGAAAAAGGATACAATGTAGTTTGCTTACCTGGTGCAAATGCTCTAATACCTGCACTCGTAATGTCGTCAATTGACACAAGACCATTTATGTTTTACGGATTTTTAAATAGTAAAAGTTCTATACAAAAAGAAGAACTAAAGAAACTATCTAAAATATGCGCAACACTAATATTTTATGAAGCACCTCATAGACTTACTTCCACATTAAAAAACATGTATGAAGTATTGGGTGATAGAAAAATTGCCTTAGTTAGAGAAATAAGTAAAATGCATGAAGAAGTTATAAGAGATAATATTTCTAAAGTAATAGAAATATCGGATACACTAAAAGGTGAATTTGTAATAGTGGTAGAAAAATATATAGAAAAAGAAAAAGATTATTCAAATATACCAGTAGATGTACAAGTAAAAGAATTAATTAGTGAAGGTCTTAGTGAAAAAGATGCAATAAAAAAAGTAGCTAAAATGCGTGGAGTAGTTAAAAATGAAATATATAAAGAATATCATAGGAAGTGAAAATGTATGAAATTAATAGTTGGAATAGGAAATCCTGGAAAAGAGTATCATAATACTAGACACAATATAGGTTTTGATACAATTGATTTATTTACAAAGAAACATGATATATCAAATCCAAAAGAAAAATTTAATGGGAGTTATTATGAAACTATAATAGACGGTGAAAAAGTAACTTTATTGAAACCATTAAGTTACGTTAATTTAAGTGGGTTTGTTGTTAAAAAATATCTAGATTATTTTAAAATAAATATAGATGATATGTTAGTTGTAGTTGATGATTTAGACCAAAAAATAGGTTCATTTAAGCTTAAAACTAATAGTAGTAGTGGTGGGCATAATGGCTTAAAAAATATAGAAGAACAACTAAATACTAAAAATTATAAAAGATTAAAAATAGGTATATCTAACAATAAAAATATAGATACTAAGGATTATGTATTAGGAAAATTTTCAACTTCAGATAGAAAACAAATTGATGATATAATTAACATATCTTGTGATATAATAGATGAGTTTATCAAAGGGAAAAGTTTTAATGAATTAATGACTAAATATAACAGAAAATAAATATGCAAGAGGTGGTATAAATTGAAAGTATTTGATAACTTAGTAAAAATAAATTATGATTCTGGTAAAATGGGAGTTGAAGGACTTACTGGAGGGTTAATGCCACTTTACCTATATGACCTTTATAAAAATAATGATAGAGGTCTTTTCGTCGTTACCAACTCTTTATATGAAGCAAATAAATTATATGATAAAATAAGTTGTTATACTAATGATGTCTTGCTTTTTCCAATGGATGACTTTTTAACTACTAGAATAGCTACTATAAGTCCAGAACTTAAAAGCGTACGCTTGTCTACAATAAATGAACTGTTAAAAGATTCTAAAAAAATAGTCATAACTCACCTTATGGGATTTTTAAAATACTTACCATCTAAAACTGAAAGTTCAAAGATGAGTATATCATTAAAAAAAGGAGATACATTTAATAGAGAAAACTTAATAGAAATGCTAAGTGACTTAGGTTATATTAGAGATACTATGGTAACAAATACAGGAGAATTTGCAATAAGAGGATTTATAATAGATGTATTTCCAATAAATTACGATAATCCTGTTCGTATAGAATTTTTTGATGATGAAATTGATTCAATAAGATATTTTAATAATGATACACAACTATCTTTAAAAGAAATAACAAATATAGAAATTAGACCATTTAAAGAAAATGAAAAATTAAAAGAAAATTATTCTTTAATAGATTACATGGATAATCCAATATTAGTGTTTTTAGATTTTAATCAAATTAAAAACGGATACGAAAGACTACTTGCAGAGATGTTTGAATATAATGAAAGAAATAATACTAATGAAAAATTCATGAATGAATTTGATGCACTTAGAAGAAAAGATGAAATATTTCTTTTAGCAACCGATAACATCATATCTGAAATTAAAAAAAGTGAAAAAGAAATGTACTATTCAGAAAGCATTCCTAATTTTAGTGGTAATGTTGAAAAAATAGTGGAATATATTAATTCCAATATTAAAAAAACAATTATAATTGCATTCGACTCTAAAAAACAAATTAAAAACTTTAATGAATATATCTATCCTGATTCTATAATTACAAATGAAGAAAACATAATACCAAATAAAGTTAATCTAATAGAAAAAAGTATTACAACAGGATTTATTTATGAAAATTATATTGTAATATCTTCCAATGATTTATATGGTACTAAAGAAAACAAGACTCATTTTAAAAATAATTATAAATTTGGTAAAAAAATAAAAGATATAAATAAACTTAATATTGGTGATTATGTAGTTCATAACATTCATGGTATAGGTATATACTGTGGAATTGTTACTCTAAAAAAAGGTGATATAAAAAAAGATTATTTAAAAATCAAATATAAAGATGAAGATATTTTATATATTCCTGTTGAAAAAATTGATTTAATTAGTAAATATTCATCAAATGAAGGTGCTGTTCCTAAAATTAATAAACTAGGTAGTACAGAATGGGAAAAGACAAAGTTAAGAGTTAAATCTAAAGTTAAAAATATCGCACAAGACTTACTTAAACTCTATGCGAAAAGAGAGGCACAAAAAGGTTTTGCGTTTTCACCTGATACAGAAGAACAAATTTTATTTGAAGAAGAATTTCCATATAGAGAAACTAATGATCAACTTTTATCTACTAAACAAATAAAAGAAGATATGGAAAAGGATATTCCAATGGATAGACTTTTGTGTGGAGATGTTGGCTTTGGTAAAACAGAAGTTGCATTTAGAGCTGCTTTTAAAGCAATAATGGATAATAAACAAGTTGCATATCTTTGTCCAACTACAATCTTATCTAATCAACATTTTCAAAATGCCATAGAAAGGTTTAAATCGTTTCCTGTAAATATTGCTTTACTTAACAGATTTGTATCATCTAAAAAAGTCAAAGAAATACTAGAAGGATTAGAAAAAGGTTCAATTGATTTTGTAATAGGAACACATAGATTATTAAGTAAAGATGTTAAATTTAAAGACTTAGGACTTTTAATAGTAGATGAAGAACAACGTTTTGGTGTAACACATAAAGAAAAGATAAAAGAAATGAAAAATAATGTTGACGTTTTAACACTTTCTGCAACACCTATTCCTAGAACTTTACAAATGTCAATGGTAGGTATTAGAAATTTATCTTTAATAGAAACACCACCTGTAGATAGATATCCTGTACAGACTTATGTATTAGGCTATAACGAAGCAGTAATGAAAGATGTAATCTATAAAGAATTAAGTAGAAATGGACAAGTGTTCATACTATTTAATAGTGTAGAAAGAATCCAAAATAAATATTATGAAATATCGAAATTGGTTCCAGAAGCAAAGATAACTTATGCACATGGTAGAATGAAAAAAGATGAACTAGAAGAAAAGATGAATGATTTCATAAATAACAAATATGATATTCTAATTTGTACAACTATAATAGAAACAGGTATAGATATACCTAATGCAAATACACTTATAATATTAGATGCAGATAGATTTGGACTTAGTCAGTTATACCAAATAAGAGGTAGAGTAGGTCGTACTAATAAAATTGGATATGCGTACCTTATGTATGATGAGAAAAAAGTATTAAATGAAATTGCAACTAAACGTCTTCAAGTTATAAAAGATTTTACTGAACTTGGTAGTGGATTTAGTATAGCTATGAGAGATTTATCTATTAGAGGTGCAGGAGATATTTTAGGTAGTGAACAAGCTGGCTTTATAGATACTGTTGGTATTGAACTATATATTAAAATGTTAAATGAAGAAGTTGCAAGAATTAAAGGCGAAGAAATACCTCAAGAAGAAAAAGATGATAAACCAATTGTAGAAGTAGATACACATATTTCTGATGAATACGTTAAAGATGAAGAATTAAAAATTGAAATCCATGCTAAAATTAATGAAATTGATTCATACGAAAAATTATTAAAAGTAAAAAAAGAACTAGAAGATAGATTTGGTAAAATAAGTGAAGAAATGCTTATTTACATGTATGAAGAATGGCTTGATAAACTTGCTAAAAAGTTAGGTGTAGAGAAAATAAATCAAACTAAAACTTTTGTTGAAATTATATTTAGTGAAGAAGCTAGTAACAAAATTGATGGTGAAAAATTATTTTATGAAGCAAATACTATTTCTAGAATGTTTAGATTTTCTTATACCGATAAAAAAATAAAAGTTATCTTAGATACTGTTAAATTAGAAAAAAACTTTATTTACTATATTATTGATTTACTAAATGTATATGATAATTATAAAAAAGATTCTTAATTTGATATTTTATACTTTGTTTAAACTATTGAATGGGGTATCCATGTTTGATATAATTAATTTAGTGGTACATTTAGTATAGAAAAAGGTGATTGTATGAAGTGTATATTAATGAATAAAAATACTGAAGTATTATGTGCTGAATATGATTCTGCGACAAGCGTTTTTACAAAAATTTATGACGTTTATGATATTAATTATGCACCATATATTTTGAAATGTTTTTATATGAATGAGCATGATAACGATACATTATTTAGAACTAACTTAAGTGAATGGTTTAAAGGCAGAGGTATCCCATCGTGGCGTGATAAATTAGATTTATTACTTCATAGACTTAATATTACCGCACCCTATGAACTTTTGGATAAAGCATTTGGATTATCATTATCTGATCAATACTGGTTAAAACCAGTAGATAGTGATATTAAATATGATGATATTAATTTTTTCGATAATAATTTTGATTATGCCGAATTCATGGAAGCATCCCTATCTAAAAATAGTAAAACTATAGCAAAAGAATCATCATTAAGGACTCCAAACAATACCACAGATGGAATGTTAAAAAAGGCATGGATTATTGAAAATGACAAAAGGTATCTGTTAAAAGGTGGATATAAAAACGAAACTTTACAACCATTTAATGAAGTTTTAGCAAGTGAAATATGTAAAAGATTAGAGTTTTCCCATGTAGAATATACTCTTGACACATATAAAAATATAGTAGTATCAAAGTGTCCATGTTTTATAACTAAAGATACTGAATTTGTAAGTGCTTATCAAGTTATGAATAATAAGAAAAGACATAATAATTATTATGATTATGAAGAATATATTAAAATTTTAGAAGAACATCAAATTAAAAATGCTAGAGAAAAACTAGAAAATATGTATATTTTAGATTTCTTAATTATGAATGATGATAGACACCTAAATAATTTTGGAGTTATTAGA
>CANQLF010000019.1 GCA_947624635.1 uncultured Bacilli bacterium
AACGCTAAAAAACCACAAAAGCCTTTTATTTATTGACTTTTATGGTCATTATTTGAATTTAGTATGATTTTATCCTGAAAATATTTATTAATAATTAATTAGCTATTAGGGTAGTTCTAAATCCAGTATCGCCACTATCAGCATCTTCAAAATAACTAAATATACCAGCTTTAATTATCATTTTTCCTGTTTTATAATCAAAAATTATGTCTGGACTTGTATCTTCTGCGCCTCTTTTTATCCATTTAGTTTGGCCAATGTTTTCTAAATAACCTGCTCTATACCAATTTCTTGTTTCCCATGTGGCATCTCCCATTATATAGCCTGAATATATACTACATTTACTTGATGAACAAGATTTTGAATAATTATCAAAATATTTTCCAGATAAATAGTTATTAGTAGCTCCCATTATTCTTTCAGGATATCCACCATTCATATCATATACTCCATAAACTGTTCCTGTTGTACTTGATGAAAGTCCATTATTATCGTTGTAATTATAAATTGTTTTTTTATTATTATTTATATCCACACCACAACCATTATAAGCATATTGTGAAGGAGTGTCAGCAAAAAAGACATCACAACTAGATTTTCCGTATGTTTGTCCAGTTTTACTAGTGTTTGGATAAACTTCACTACCAGTTTCACTATTATTACCTTTTCCATATCTACTTTGTGAAAGATATGCAACTGCTCCCCATTCAGTATTTTTCATCATATGAGTATCAACCTTAGTATTAGTAGTGTTAATGCCATATATATTATTTGAGTTTACCGCAAAACTTGCACCATAACTTGATGATGAAATAACAGGTGTTCCATTCGAAAATTTTAAAGCACTTTCTATTTGTTTTTCAACGCTTTGTCCTGATAAGGCAGTTATATTTGGCTTTATAATTGGTTCTGAACTACTTCCGCCAGTTTCAAATTTACCTACCCAAATACCTGTTAACTCATGATCCCATCCACTTAAATCATAAGCTGTTTTATTATATATTTTACTTCCATCTCTAAATGCGGGATGAGTATAAAATTCACTTATTGCAATTTTACTTATATTTCTATCAAAATAATCATCAATTTCAGTATAGAAATTCGATCCAGTAGAAGAAGTTCCATTTTCAAAAACTATATCAATATTAGATGGTGATACATTATAATTATTAGCGCCCCTTGCATATTTAACTCCTACTGTTTGAAATTGTATCCTATATTTATACCTAGGGATCCATACCCACATACTGTTTATATCATTTATTGATATTGTCGTTTTTGCTGCTGCTGACATATATTTTTCTCTTGATGCACTTGTTACTGTCACTGCATTTGCCCACATACCGCTGTTATAATCATACCACTTATCATTTAAATTAGCCTTTACCCATGCCTTTTTAGTATTATCATATATAACAGGTATCATACCACTTGCTAATTCCGGTGGATTTGCTCCACTGTTATCTGTATATTTAATAGTTTGTTGTACATCATTATTATTTTTTGAAAAATCATTTAAAATAATTTCTTTTAATCTTTTTATTGTTATTTTTTCTTTATAAAAATTATCTATTGGTGCTGGGAAAGTACTTTTTAAATTATTATCCGTACTAAATAATACACTTGTGGAATTATTTTTATTAATGCTATTTAAAACATCATCATCAAGTTTTAATCTTGAAACACCATTAGAATCAGCATTTAAATCTGTTTCAAAAACGTAGTACTCTTTATCATACGAACTTGTATTCTCTGCATTTTTTTCATCACTATTTAATTTAAATAATCTATTTGTATATTTACCAAAAATATTTTCTTCAGTTAATTCGTCAAACCATAATATAAAAAAGTTGTATTCATCTTCATCGCTTTCATTATATTTAGTATCATGAAAAAATCTACGAGTTACATTTAATATCACTCCATATTTATTATTATGCTTTAAAATATGATTATAAAACTTAAAAATGAAAGAATAACTTCCAGATGCTGCATTCGCTTTATTAAAAGTAATTCCACCACCTAAAAATGCATCATTAAACTCCATGTCATCTATTGTATTTAAACATAAATCATTTCCATTAATACAATCATCGTGTTGGTAATTATATCCATAAGTACTATCACCTATAAAAAACCTTTTTGCATCGCTTGTAGAGCTTTCGGATAAATGCATTGTAGAAATTTCAGGTATTGGATGAAGTTGTTCTAAATCAAGAGAAAAAGCATATCCTGCCATTCCAGCTCCAGTTTTAGAATAACTACAGGTAGTATTATATCCAGATTTACATGAAGTTGAATAGGTTTTGCTAGTTAAAGTTGAAGTAGTAGAATTCTCAATTTTGTAATATTTACCTCCACTATTATAATGATAAATACATATGTGATTTAAATTACGATTACTTGTATTATATAAACATGGCTTTATTTCAAATTCATTTTTAGTATTAACACCCAATGTAACTTTACCTCTAGCGTATTCTATTTGTATTTTATTATTTCCTAAGTTTTTAACTACTAATCCTCCATTAGCAGATGTAGCAAAATAGTTTTCTACACCACTATCAATATAAGTATCATCTTCGTTGATCAAATTAAAACCGCTATCACATGAACTTGAGTATTCACTACTCTTTATCGCATATGAACTTGAATCGTATATTTCTCGCCTGGATTTGTTATATGCTGTATATAAAACACAAAATTCAGATTTATTATCATTATAATAAAATTTAATATTATTATCATCATATTTTGCGCTGTAGATAGTTTTTGACACGATTTTATTTTTACTAATTGAATAAAATTGAAAAAATATTTGATTTCTTGAATAATCTTCTGAATTTCCACTATCATTCACTACATTAATAATAGTATCTCCATGAATTAATGTTTTTTGCTTACCCTTACTTTTATAGGTATAATAATAATCTGTATTTTTTTCATACATTTTAGTTGCAATAGTACTTTGATTTCTCTCTGTTGCTTCTATTTTTTCTGTATCTGTACCAGATATACTTTTATCTACTACTAAATTTATTTTTTTCTTTAATAGATCTTTTTTTAGTTGTTCTATATCATTTGTTGTAATATTGTTTAGAGAGCTTTCAGTACCTAATAGATTTAAATATATATTCTTTTTCCCAATTATTTCATCTTTAATTATATCAATTGTAGAATTAGAAATAGTTCTATTTGTACTTAAAACATATAAGATTGAAAAAATTGTTATAAACATTATTCCAAATATAGAATAGAGTGTAGTAGATATTATAAACCCTTTCTTTTTCATTTCCAACACACCTTTTATATAATAATTTTAATAATTTTTTATTCACTATTATAAGAAAATTATATAAAAATCCGTAACTATTCAGACCCTGGGTAGTGAAAAATAATCTTTTATTTATATTTTATAACAATTAATAATAAATAAAAAGACTTTTTTAAAGAAAGAAAAAAGTATATAATAAAAGGGAAAGGTAGTGTTAAAATGGCAAGTAATTATACAAAATCACTATATAAAGATTATGAAGAATTATCAGAAAAGCTGGACAAAATTACAAACCAATTAACACAAATGGAAAAAGAACATAGAATAGAAAAAGAAGCTTTACTTGATGAAATAAAAAGTTTAAGAGAAGCAATTGCAAAGAAAGATGAATTAATTAATAAGTTAATTGAAGAAAAAGATAAATATAGAAATCAATCTAATAAAAATAGTTCTAATTCAGGGAAGCCTTCATCAACGGACATAAATAAGCCAAAAAAGACAGGAGCTAATTTATACAATTCAAGAGTAAAAACAAGCAAGAAAGTTGGCGCCCAAATTGGGCATAAAGGTAATCATTTGAGCAAAGAAAAAATAGAGAAAGATATAGAAGAAGGTAAAGTTAAAGTAATTGATGTGATTCATACAATAAAAGGAAACCACAACAATACACCTGTTATAAAGTATAAAGTAGGCATGAGATATGAAACTATTATAGAAAGACATGTTTTTAATTATGATGAAGAAGCAACAGATGTAATGCCAAAAGAATTTTATACAGATGTAACATACACAAATGAATTTAAATCATTAGTAGTGTTCATGAATGTACATAATGTTTTATCAATGAAAAGATTAACTGAATTTTTTAAGATATTATCAAATGGTATTATTAACATGTCAGAAGGTAGTATTGTAAATATGATGGCTGAGTTTTCTAAAAAAAGCATATCAACAATAAATAATATAGTAGAAGATATATTGAAAGATAAGACAAATTATACTGATGAAACTGTATCTAAAATAGATGGTAAAAGTGGATTTGTAAGAAATTATTCTAATGAGAGTTCAGTTGTATATAAAAGTCATTATAACAAGGGACACGCACCAATCAAAGAAGATGATATATTAACTAAATTTACAGGTGTCATTATGGGCGATCATGATACAACATTAGATTCATATGGTTCTAAAAGGATCGAATGTAATGTTCATCTTGGTAGATATACGGTTGAGATAACTCAAAATACATTTGATGCTTCATGGGCAGAGAAAATGAAAGTTCTTTTAGAGACAGGTAATAAAACTAGAGAATATGCCAAAGCTTATGGGTTAGATGGATTTACAGATGATAATTATGAATGGTATTCCAAAAAGTTTGATGAAATAATAAAAGAAGCACAAGAGGAAACTAAGAAAATGAAGTCATCATTTTATAAGAAAAAATCAAAGACTCTTTATACTAGATTGAAAAGAAATAAAGAAAGACATTTGGCGTATTTAAAAGATTTTTCTTTGCCTTATTCAAATAATTTAAGTGAATCTGATTTGAGAGTTTACAAAATAAAATTAAAAGTCTCTGGTGGATTTAGAAGTAAAAAAGGTTCAGATTATTTTGCAAATGCACTTAGTGTTGTTAAGACTTCTAAAAAACGAAAAGAAAATATTCTTGAAAATATAAAGAAGATCTTTTGTGGGGAAACTTTATTTACATGTTAAAAAAGTAACGTCTCGTTACTCTTTTAATCTTGCCATGTCTGAATAGTTACAAAAAATTGTAAAATTTACATCAGTTTCAATCTCTATTTTGTGTTTAGTTTACCATACCATCACTATTTTTACAATAAAGGCTTTAAAACTTTACTGTAAAAAAGCTATTGTCCAGAATAATCTTTTCAATAGTTTTTTGTATATTAATTAGAAAAAAGCCTCTACTAAAAAGTAGAGCGCATATTTATTATTTTTCATCTATAACTTTTTTCTTTCTTCCTCTTTTTTTAGGTTCTATTTCTACTACTATACTTTCTACTGTATTTTTAATCATAAAGCTTTGTACTATATCTAATATAGAATAAATAACTAAGAATAGTCCTACCATTTGAGCAATCATTTTTGCTCCATCAAATGGTTTAAATATAAGTAATATACCAAGTATTAACATTATAATTGTTATTATAAGAGAAATAGTTCCTTTTCTATCTTTCATTGCATTGTCCCAAATATATTTTAATTTACCAAGGCTACTTATTGTAATCCATATACCTAATACTAATGGAATTAATGACGCTATTGCACGTGGATTTAATATTAATATTAATCCACCAACTATTCCTAATACTCCATAAATTAATTCAAATGTTGATATTTGTTGTTTTCTCATATAATAATTAATTAGTGCATTCGCACCAACAATAACTAATATTCCACCAAAGATATAAGATATTAGTGTTATTGTAGATTCTGGATTTATAAATAATATTAATCCCATTACTAACATTACACATGATGAAATAAGTGATGATATAAACATATTTTTAATTTCAGATTTCATATACATTACCTCCGTATTTAATATACCAAAAAATGGAGATTTTTACAATTGTTATTAAGCTAATAGATTAAATTATTTTAATATTTTCCAGTATCCACTTTTTCTTCCACCAACTCTCTTGATATACCCATTTATTTTTAAATTATTATAAATGCTGTATATTTTTCTAGTTGAAAAATTAGTTTTCTTTGTTAATTCTTCTGATGTTATATTTGATTTAGTTTTTATTATATTGAGTACTATTATGTCATCATCTTTTAAACTGCAATCTAAACTGCAAATTTTATAATTTATTTATATTATAATTTTAATTACAAAACAATTAATTATATTTTAAAAATAGAAATCATCTATCTGATCTCTATTTTGAGTTTAAGAAAGTTTTATATCCCATATATGCTTGGTATATATCAAATTTACTTGTAACTTCATAAGGTGCATGCATAGAAAGTACAGGAACACCACAGTCTATTACATCAATTCCTTTATTTGCTAGAATGTATGCGATTGTTCCACCGCCACCAGTATCTACTTTGCCAAGTTCAGATACTTGATATTTTATATTATTACTTTCAAATATACCTCTTACTTTAGCAACGTATTCAGCATTTGCATCACTTGCTCCTGATTTTCCTCTTGAACCCGTATATTTATTCATTTCAAGTCCGTGACCCAAGTGCGATACATTATTTTTTTCTGAAACAGAAGCATACATTGGATCTAATGCGCCATCAACATCTGCTGATAACATCATAGAATTACAAAATACTTTTTCTAATAATCCTGGTTTATTTATATCCATTTTATTTAATACTTCTTGCATAAATGTATCAAATACATGTGAACACATTCCAGTATTTCCTACACTACCTATTTCTTCTTTATCAGCTAAAATACATACTGCGCTTTTTTTAGGTTTATCAATATCTAATATAGCTCTAAATGAAGAATATGCACATACTCTATCATCTTGACCGTAAGCAGCTACCATACTTTTATCAAAACCTAAGCTTCTTGCTTTAAAGTTTGGAACTAATTCTAATTCAGAACTATTAAAATCTATTTCTGTTATTCCATACTTTTCATTTAATAAATTTAATATATTAAGTTTTACTGATTCAGGTTTATCATCATAAGGAATATTACCAACAATGATATTTAAATCTTCCCCTTCTACTCCATCTTTTAATTTCTTTTCCATTTGATCTGTTGCTAAATGTGGTAGTAAGTCAGTAATTGTAAATATTGGATCATCTTCATCATTACCAATAGAAATGTTTATTTTTTCACCACCACTTTTAACAATTACTCCTCTTATTTCTAAAGGTATAGTTGTCCATTGATATTTTTTGATACCTCCATAATAATGTGTTTTTAAATATGCAAAACCACTATCTTCATATAATGGATTAGGTTTTAAATCAAGTCTTGGTGAATCTATATGAGCGCCTACTATATTTACTCCATTAATAATAGAATCTTCACCAATAACCATTGCATATAAACTTTTATCTCTATTTACATAAAATACTTTATCTCCAAAACTTAATTTATCTACATCACATATATTTTTAAAACCATTTTTTAATAATTCTTCTTTAGCAAAACTAGATGCTTCTCTTTCTGTTTTAACTTTGTTTAAAAAGTTAATGTAATCATCAGAAAATGAAAATATATTCTTTTTTTCATCTTCACTAACATTTAACCAACCACTTTTTTTATCAACAAATAATTTGTCTTTTAATTCTTTATTTTTATCTTCCATATTAACCAGCCTTTCTATATTTATTATAAACAATAATTAATTTTTTATAAATATCTATTTAATATATCTCATTAATTTATTGTATTCACTCATAACCTCATTATATTCTTCATCAAAATTTCTATTAAACATAACTGAATTACTTTTTGGATTAATTACCAAATTACTAAATTCTAAATATTCGTCATAATAATCTTCTAGCACGTCTAGTTCATCTTCAAATAAATCTAATGGATTATTAATTTTTTTCATTAAATTATTTACTTCATTTTGATTATTTTTAATTAAATTAACTTTATTATTATATTCGGTATTTATTAGTAAATTATTTAATGAATTATTATTTTTTATTATTAGGCCACATTCATTAGATAAACTAACTCCTTCATTAATTTTATTAGCTACTTCTTTTAAATTATTATTAAAAATTTTCTTTTCTTTATTCACATAGTTTATTCCTATAAATAATCCTATTATTAATATAAGTAATATTATAGAAATAATTATTATGCATATTTTTTTAGAATTTTTCTTAATTGGACATCCACAATTAGGACAAGATTTACTATCTTTATCAATTAATTTTCCACATTCAGCGCATTTTATTTTTTCATTAATCTTATTTCCACAATGTACACATTTTGCTGATTTATCAGATATTTCTTTACCACAATTTTCACATTTAATCATTGCCATATTAATTCATACTCCTTCTATGATTAATTATAAACCAGAATTTGGTATTTGTTAATACAAAATCCATAAAACAAAATTTTATGGATTCATACTCTTCTTCTTTACTTTACTATTTAATTCAGTTAATCTTTCATCTACAAATATTCCATTTTTTTGTATCAATTTATCGTCAAAATAAATTCTGCCACCCTTTTCCATGTTGACAATTAAATCCCAGTGCATAATGCTTCTATTGCCATTATCTGTATCATAATGTGGTTCTCCTATAGCAAAATGTACTGTTTTAATCATTTTTTCGTTAAATAAATTGTCATTATAATTTCTTTTTATGTATGGATTAAGTCCAAAAGCAAATTCTCCAAAATATCTTGATCCTTCATCTGAATCTAAAATTTGCTTAAATTTTCCGTCCAAGTTACATTGTGAATCTATTATTTTACCATTCTTAATAATTATTTTAATATCTTTATATGTGTCACTCCTAAAAAATGTATCGACATTAAAATGTATTTTACCGTTCATAGAAAATTTTTCTGGAGCAGTATAAACTTCACCATCTGGCAAGTTACATTTTCCACAACAAACTACAGTTGGAATTTTAGATTTTGAAAATGTAACATCTGTTCCATCATCATTATATACTTTTATTTGATTAGTATTATCCAAAACATTTTTCAATGTTTCACAGGATTTATACAAACTGCTATAATCAAAATTCGATACTTCTTCTAACAATTTAATGTGTTCTTCATATGATATTCCAAATAAATTTGATAATTCTTTTTGAGGATATCTTAAATAAACCCATCTTTTAAAATTCATTATTTTTTTAAATATTTTTAGATAATATTTATTTTTGAAATTTAATATATCTGCATTTTTTATTCCACTATATTCATCTATATTATTATCTAACATTATAGCTGCATCACATGAACCGATTAGTTTTTCATATTCTTTGAATAACTCTGCATATATATTATCATTTTTAGATTTTATTAATGATCTATTAAGATCAAAATCATTCCATAAAATATAAGGTATTGATCCTCTTTCGATTATTTTCTTTGCTATTAAGTTACAGTATTTAAGGGAATTTAAATCAGCAAAAATAAATACTTTTTCATTTTCTTTTAATTCTAAAGAGTAATCAAGTATTCCATCAACTTTCATATTTTCTACCATATATAACCTCCTAAAATAAATATTAAAGATAGTTTAATATAATTATTTTTTTAATACCCTAGGAACTCTTGAAGATATTGAACTTAATACTTCATAATTACAAATATTATTGCACCAAGTTCCAATTTTTTCTACTGTTAAATTATCATTATCCCAGATATATACTTGTTGTCCTAATTTTACATTTGGAATATCCGTAACATCAATCATCATATTATCCATGCAAATACCAATTATTTTTGCTTTTTCTTTTTCGATTATTACATAAGGTTCACCTGTATCTAATGTTAATAATCCATCAGCAAATCCAAAGGGAATTGTAGCTACAACAGTTTTTCTTTTTGCAATAAAATTTTGATTATAACCGACACTTTCCCCTTTTTCAATAGTCTTTAAAAAGCTTATTTTTGTAACTAATTTTGTACTTGGTTTTAAATCTAAAACATCTTTTAAACTATCATTAGGATAATATCCATAAATTAAAATTCCTATTCTAACCATATTATCTATATAATCTTTATAAAATTTTAATCCACCACTACTACAAAAGTGTATGTTTCTAGGGAAAATACCATTATCGTTGAATATTTTAATTGCTTCTTTAAATAATTTAATTTGATTTAGCGAAAAAGTTTTATCTGTGTTTGAAGATAAGTGAGTATATATACCATCTACTTTTATATTTTTATTTTCTTTTAATTTGCAAATGTACTCATCTATATTTTTAAGTTGTAGTCCTGTTCTTCCCATGCCAGTTTCAATTTCTATATGAACTTGTACTTTTGATTTACTATCTATAATATCAAAAATATTTGAGCCATTTAAAATAAAATCATAATTTTTTGAAATAGAAAATTCTTCTTTTGATAAAGGATATAAAATCAAAATATTATTTTTATATCCGTTTTTTCTTAGTTCTATAGCTTCATCGAGTAAAGCTACTCCAACATAATTAAATTTGTTTAAAATAGTTTCACAATAATTTAAATATGTTCCATAACCAAAAGATTTCACTATCGGCATTATATTTATACCTTTTCCTAAATATTTTTTTATTTCTTCTATGTTATGCTTAATATTTTTTAAGTCTACTATTAATTGTGTTGTTCTCATTATTTCACCTCAAAAACATAATATTGAAATATTGCATTACGTTCTTTATCATATCCGTTACATATAATTGGTTTTAATCCATATTTTATAAACATTTCTTTTCTAATTAAAACTGGGGTATGACCAAAACATACAATTAATCCATTTTTCTTAACTTTTTTAATTAATATTCTAAGTATTTTGTAAGCTTCTTTAGTAGTTACAACTTCTGAATTTAGAAATCTCAAAAACATTAAATCAACCGAATGATCTTTTAATGGCGAATTTATTGCATTACAACAGAGTGATTCATCAACATAATTTTTTGCATGTTCAACCATTTCTTTACTTAAATCATGTCCAATTGTATATGAATATGGAAATTCTTTTTTAAATTCATATAAAAATTCACCTGTAGAACATGCTGGATCATATACTATTTTATAATCTTTTTTTATATCATTTAAAATTTCTTTCGTGAAGTTTCTTAAATGGAATTCTCCATAACCTAAGTATTCTTTTTTTTCTTCATTAAAAGTCCATCCTTCAGTAGGAGATGATTCTTCTTTTTTAGTATAGAAATCTTTATATTTATATGGATAATATATATCTAATTTTCTATTTTTTTTAATTTCATTAAAAACAAATAATTTTTCTTCATTATTAAAAGGATAATACTCTATTGTTATTTTTCTATTATTTAATGTTCTTTTATGTAACAATCCTAAAAGCATAGGAGCAGTTATCATACTACAATTAATTGCATTTATTTTATTTTCATTTCTTAGTTCTGATCTAATTTTTCTACCTACGATAGTTTTACCTTTATAATTTTTAATAATAAATATATTTTGAGGTAAATTATAATCATAATCTTCAAATATAGTTTTTTTTCTACTTAATATTTCAGATAAATCTATTCTTTTAATGTTTTCAATCATATCTAAATTATTTTCCATTATTGCATGTATTGATAAATTAATTTGCCTAACT
>CANQLF010000020.1 GCA_947624635.1 uncultured Bacilli bacterium
TGTTTTATAATTATATTCTTCTACTTCTCTATCACGTTCAACTTTCAAAGACTTACTTTTTAAATCATAATCTTTTTGTAATTCATCAATTTTTAATTTATATTCCTCTTCTAATTTTTTTATTTGTTCTTCTAAATCATGTTTTCTAACTTCGTTATTTTTTTCAAATTCTAATAATGTGTCTTTTCCTGTATTCATAATAAGAGTTAAATTTAATAATTCAGAATCAATATCATATAGATTTTTTAATTTATCTTCTTCTGTTTTAATGGCTAGTTCTAAATCGTTAAATTTATTTATTAGTTCAGTAGAAAATATATTAGCTTCTACATTTTTCTTTGTTTCTTCAACTGCAACTTTTGCTTTTCTCTCTTTTTCTTCTTTTTCTGGATTAGATTTTATTTTAGCATTATTTTTTTCTCTTTCTAACGCTTCGTTTAAAGCATCTAATATTTCTTGCTTCGTATTTTTAAGTGTTATCTCATCTTTTTTCATTACTACAAACTTCCTTTCAACACCCCTATTGTATCATATATAATATATATTACTATATATTTTACTTTATATTAACTGATTATTATCCTAATTTATCCCCGTTTTCTACTAATTTATCAGGGATTATTAATACAACTCCATCTTTACTATAAGTTCCAAGCACTAATACTTCAGACATAAAGTCAGCAATTTGTTTTGGTGAAAAATTAACTACTGCAAGAATTTGTTTACCTACTAATTCATCAACATTATAAACTTCTGTAATTTGTGCGGAAGATTTTTTAATACCTACTTCACTTCCAAAGTCTATTTCTAATTTATATGCACTTTTTAAAGCTTTATCAAACATACAAGCGCTTATAATTGTTCCAACTCTTATATCTAATTTCGTAAAATCATCAAATGTAGCCATCATATCACTCCTAACAATATTTATTTATCTCATCACTTAATTTTTTAGGTATAGATCTAGGTCCTCTTATACTGTTTACTCCATACTTTTTTAATTTATCAAACGTAAATAAATTATTATCAAATTCTTTTAACAATTTTATTTTCATAACTTTGTTCATAGATAAATTTTTATCACTATATTCATATGGAATATTTACATCAATTACTTTACATTTGTACAAAATACACGAATAAGGGGAAGCAACATAAAGATATATATCATCACCAATTTTTATATTATTAGATTGTTTCCACATGATAGTATCTGTATCATTAAAACAGTTTATAACATCATAATATTTTGGGTTAGCAGGCATTAACCATTCTTTAGTTTTTTCTGTAAATCTATGACTTTCCATAATATAGCTCATTAATTCACCATCACTTATAGTATCATCTAGAATAATAGTAATCCACTTTTCTTTGTTCATGTGATATGCTGTATAAAACCCTTTCCTTTTTAATAATTCCTTTATTTTTTCTTCATCTAACTTTAAATTTATTATTTCAACTTCAATATTTTCTTTATCAATTTTATTTTTGTTAATATTCATAATAAGTGCATACCATTTATCATTATCAGGATTTCTAAATATACCAAATCCAGGAGATTTTTCCCAAGCAAATTCTGGATCATCATTATATTCTTCTTTTATTAAGTTAGCTATTCTATTAGCTTGATTAGATATAAAATAATTTGATGTTGTACACTTATCTTTAATATCATTTAAAAAATTAATAAATTCACTTCTAACTTTACTTACAAATTCTCCTTGTTGATTACTAGCTCTATAATTTGTATATTCACATTCAAACTCTAAATCAAATATTTTCCCTTTTACACTACCATCATTTAATATTACTACATCAATTCTAAAAGCATTATTTAATATATTCTTAGAAATAACATATTTATCATCTATTTTTTTAAAACCATAACCATTTAATTTATCAAATCTTATTTTACATCTTTTAAATATTTCATTTTCTATATTCATAATGATACCTCTTTAACAATTCCATTATAGCAGAAAAAATCACACAAATTAATATTGTGCGATTATTTTTTAATGTTTCCTTTACTTTCTTTCCATAATTCGAAATTATTACCATCTAATAAATTAGTTATTACATCTTCTGTAATTTGATAATTAGTATTTTTACATGTATTATATATCTCTAATATATCACTAAATCTATCAATATATGAACTAGATTCATTATCAAATATCCAAATAGATGTTAAATCATCAATTGATAAGGCACCTAATTGATTATTTTTTAAGTTATCAATAGAAGTTTCTAGAACAGGTCTTTTATCAAAATAATATAGATTATCTCCACCTAAAGTCCAAAAAACTTCATTAGTATGTCCACCTTTTGCTTTACCTTCCTTAGGTCTTACAAATCCACTATTAACTATATCTACTATTTGACTCATACCTGTAATTCTATATATTGAAAATTCATTTGTATGTAAAGATATAGGATTATTCTTACCAACAGGTATGGTTTGATTAAATACTCTGTTTCGTACATCTTCCATAAATATTCACCTACTTCTTGTCTTTTGAATTAATACTGAAATAATTACTGATATTATTATCTTTATCTTTTATCCAAACGTAGTATTTTTTATACTGAAATACAGATATTGTTGCAGTATTATTATTTATTTTATTCCAACAAACACTATTTACAGATGGTTTAGATCTAGTTGATTTTACACAATAAGATGTAGGACTTCCTGATGTTTTAATAGTAAGTTTACCATCATTGATATCTATAGATTCAATTTTAGCATCCATATCATTATCGACTTTTATATAATATGAATTACTTTCATAATTTGGAAGAAAGTTTATAGCAGCAACAACAGTAAATATAGATAGTATTACTATTGCGCCAAATATTATAAATACAGTAGAGTTATTTTTTTTCATTTCCTCGCCTCCGTATAATCTTTAAATAATTTATTATATACTGGTTTTAATAATTCTCCGATAACAAATGTTAAAAAACAAATTCCTAATGTTATTAATAAATACTTAGCTTCTATTCCTTCTACAACAAAGAATTTTGATAAACCAGTAGTCAAAACAATTATTTGAACTAATATGATTATACCAACCCCAATACTTAAGTTTTTGTTACTTAATATATTCTTATTTAAAACAGAATGTTTAATATCCCTACAAGAAAATGCAAATAATAGTTCATGACCTATTAAGAATATAAACATTAAAGAACTAGCTATATTTACATCTTTTGTCTTAGCAAAATATATAAACAATACAATCATTACAAGTGATTTAAGTAAAGCTCCTATTGCTATTTTTGCTGTTAAAAATGGTGTGAAAAATGTATTACTTGGTCTATTAGATTTACTATTACTCATTATATCTTTATCAGATTTTTCAAATGCTAACATTATTGCTGGTATAGAATCAGTTACTAAATTAAGCCATAACAACTGTAAAGTTGTAAATATTTCCATATTCATTAACATTGAAACAAAAACTAATATTACCTCAATTATATTACCTGCTAATAAATATAAAATTACTTTTTTAATATTAGAAGTTATTCTTCTTCCTTCTTCGACACCATCTACTATTGTAGAAAAACTATCGTCAACTAAAATACAATCAGCTACTTTTTTTACTACTTCTGTACCAGTTATACCCATTCCTATACCAATATCAGCTTTTTGTATAGCAGGTGCATCATTTACTCCATCACCTGTCATTGCGACAACTAATCCTTCTTTTTGAAGAGATTCAACAATGCGAAGTTTAGTATTAGGAGAAATTCTTGCATATACTTGATAATAATTTACCGCTTCTTTAAGTTCATCATCAGTCATTCTGTCTACCTTTTTACCTTCGATTGCTTTATCACTGACATCAATAATTCCAATTTGCTTTGCGATTGCGGTTGCAGTGTTGATACTATCTCCTGTAATCATTATAGGTTTAATTCCAGAATTGGTACAAATATTGATTGCATTTGGAACACTCTCTCTTGGAGGATCCATCATACCTATAAGTCCAATAAAGATCATATTCTTTTCTGGATTATCTAAGTCTGTACTGTACGCAAAAGCTAATAATCTTAGGGATTTTTCTGATTCTTCTTTTTCTATTTTAAATATTTTGTCTTTATATTCATTATTTATTTCATATATTTTACTATCTTTAATATATCTTGAACAATTATTTATTACTGAATCTAGGCTTCCTTTGGTAAATATATATTTTTTTCCATCAACCTCATTAGCTGTACTCATCATTTTTCTATCTGAATCAAAAGGATATTCTTTTAATCTTTTAACATCTTTTACTAAAATATTGTTATCTTCTAAATATTTATATATGGATACTTCTGTTTCATCTCCGATATATTTGCCATCACTTTCTGTAACATTATGACAAGCACTCGCACATATTTTTAATAAATCTATATTATCTATCTTTTCTTTATCGGTATATAATTTATCATTTACATAAATACTTTTTACTAGCATTTTATTTTGAGTTATAGTTCCTGTTTTATCTGAACAAATTACATCTGTTGAACCTAATGTTTCTACAGAAGCCATTTTTCTTATAATAACATTCCTTTTTGCCATTGCAGTCATTCCAAGTGATAATATGATTGTTATTATTGATGACATCCCTTCTGGAATTGCAGCTACTGCTAATGAAATGGATAACATTAGTATATCAAAGAAATCATTTTTCATAAGCAAACCTACAACCATCATTACTAGTATTATCGCAATTACAACATAGGTTAAAACTTTACTAATTTTATTTATTTTCTTTTGTAATGGTGTTAAATCACTTTTTTTATTTAATAAGCTATTTGCGATTTTGCCAAGTTCCGTTTTCATTGCAGTTGCAACTACTACAACAAAAGCGTGCCCATTTGTAACATTGCATCCTGCATATACCATGTTACTTCTTTCATATAATTCCTTTTCTGTGGTAATGTTTTCATTGTTTTTCTTTATAGATTTTGATTCACCAGTAAGAGTTGATTCATTTATTTCAAGTCCATCTGAAGATATTATTCTTGCATCAGCTGAAACATAATCGCCTGCTTCTAATTCTATAATATCTCCTATGACTATATTTCTTACATCAACAGATTGTTTTTTACCATCCCTTATAACATAATTATTAGTTATGAACATTTTATTTAATTCTTCTATTGCCACATCTGCTTTTTTCTCTTGAAAGAAACTTAATATAGCATTTATTATGACAATTACAATTATTATAATTGAATCGACATACGATTCATGTTGAATATAAGATATAACTGTTGAAAAGATTGCGGCTACTATAAGAAGTATTACCATAAAATCATTAAATTGTTCTAATAATAAAGTTACATTAGATTTCTTTTTTCTTTCTTCTAATTTATTTTGACCATCACGTTCTAGTCTTTTTTCTGCTTCTTTTATAGATAATCCATCTTTATTAGTATTTAATCTTTCATATATTTGTTCAACCGTTTCATTATACCCTTCTAATTTCTTGTTATTATCCATCTATATTCTTCCTTTCATTTTGTAATCATATATGAAGCTAAAAATAAAGCTAATAACCCTATTAATTCAATTATCGAAAATATAATTAATACGTTTATTAAAATATATTTTGAATTACTTTGAATTTTACATCCACAATTTCTACAATATTTATCATTATCTCTTACAGCACTATTACAATTTAAACATGTTTTCATATTTACATCCCCAATTTGTCTTTTATTATCGATACTATCTCATGGCTACTTTTTTGCATATTATTTCCATGTAAGAAATAATCATGAATTGCTTCAGCAATTACTTCTTCAGCATTTATATTTCCTTTTTTATCTTTTATAGCAGCATAATCAGAAATTGTTTTAGCAAACTCTTCTTTACTAGTATAAATATTATATTTTTTATTGTAATTATTTATAGAATCATCCAATAATTTATTTGATAAAACATTATTTTCATATTCTTCTATTATATTATCAAATATTTTATAATTATCCTTTGTAACAAATGTTATATTATTCAGATTATATTCTTTTAAAAGTAAAACAAAAGAAATATAATGTCCCATTTCATGAGCTATTGTAGATTCAAAAGTTGCATCTTTAACATACCAATTATCTTTAATTATATCTGTAAGTGGTCTATTTAATTTTTCTTCATTTAAAAAATAATAACTGTTAAGTAAAATCTGAGTTTTATTTATTTTGTTATAATCTTTTATATTTTCATTAATGTTAACAAATTGATACATAGGTTGAAATCTTGCAATATATTCTTCTTTAGTGTTCGCATTGGTAATTGTTATATTTGTTAGACCATCTTTTATATTAGGAAACAAATCATACATTTTTGTTACTACATTTTTTATTTTTTCTGCCTCAATTTTAGTAATATCACAAAATGACACATTAGGTATAGAATAATTATTTTGTAAATTTGTTTCTATTAGTGAAACATCTGCATCTTTATTACATATATATGATTGTTCTTGAAAATCTTTTTTTATAAATTCTATTGCTTCATTGTAATCTGAAATTTCAACATTAGAATATTTATTATCAGTTTTAATTATAGAAGTATTATATCCGTATACATAATTAGTAAATTGTTTTTTTAAATATGTAAATGGTGCGAATAAGTTGTTACCTCTTATAGCTAACATAGATATAAAAGAGATAATACCAATACTTAAAAGTACTAAAAGAAATCCAATTCTAGTGTTTTGTTTAAAGATTGCGCCCTTTTTTATTGTATTTATATTTTTTTCATCTTTTAAAAATGAATATCCTTTAGTAGTCCAATGTCCACAGTTATAACAAAAATTATCATCTTTTTCTATATCTTCTGCTCCACAACTTAAACATTTCATGTTATTCACCCTACTATCATATTATCATATTTTTTTTAAAAACTCCACTCTTAAATATATATTAAAAGATTAAGTAAAAGTCTTACTTAAATTTTAATTTCTATTTATGATATGTTTCATTATTCATTATTTTAAAAGCTCTATATATTTGTTCAAGTAAAATAACTCTAAATAGTTGATGGGGAAAAGTAAGCTTTGAAAAAGATAATCTAAAATCACACATTTTTTTAACACTTTCATCTATTCCACATGATCCACCTATTATAAAAGTTATATTACTATTTATATTAGTAAAAATATTATCTATTTTATCTTTAAATTCTATACTAGATAACTCTTTACCATCTATATCTAATACTATGTTGTAATCACTTTGCTTAAATACTTTTAAAAGCTTTTCTTTTTCTTTTTGTAAAGTTATTTCAGTACTGTTAGTTGCTTCATCTTCTAACTCTACAATCTCAAGTTTAGTATATTTACTTAGTCTAAGTTTATATTCATCTATTGCTTCTTTTAAATATTTTTCTTTTATTTTACCAAAACATATAATCTTAATCATATTATACCTCTATATATATACTTTCTTTTTGTTTAGCTACTTCTATATTTTCAATAGTTTTATTTTCTTTTTCTAAAGCTCTATTTAAACTTTCTAAAGCTTTATCTTCAGTATTATTTTCTTCTGAAAGGTGAGCTAAAACTATATGAGAAGTATTATCACCTGCTAAGTGAGACAAGTAATATGCACTGTCTCTATTAGATAAGTGTCCTCTATCTCCTAGAATTCTAGTTTTAATATGATGAGGGTATCTTCCATTCATAAGCATTTCTATATCGTGATTACTTTCAAATATATATACATTTTTATTAAATATTTTTTTGAAATATTTTTTATTTATATAACCAGTATCAGTTATATATACAACTTCTTTATCAGCTTTTACAACAAAGCCAATAGAATCATTTGTATCGTGAGATGTCTTAATAACATCAATATTAATATCACCAATAGTAATATTATCTTCCGTTATATATTCCTTATTTCTAATAGTTATATCCAAATCATTATCCATTATTTCAGTTAGATATATTGGAACACTATATTTTTTTACAAAAGTTTTTAATCCTCCAACGTGGTCAATATGAGTATGTGTGATTAAAACTCCATCTAAATTACTAACATTTACACCATTTTCACTTAATTTCTCTGACAAACTCGAACAGGAAATTCCCATATCGATAAGTATTTTTGTATTTTTATATTCGATATAAGTAGAATTTCCTTTAGAGCCACTTGCTAAAACAATTATTTTCATTTATTTATATAAATAATCTAATGGATTATGAGTAGTACCACCTATATAAGGGTACCCAGTCCAAACTGAAAAGTGTAAATGTGTTCCGGTACAAGATCCTGTACATCCCATACCACCTATTGTTTGACCACGTGCAACTATTTGTCCTTTTTTAACTCTTATGCTTGACATGTGCATATAAACAGTATAATATCCATTATTATGATTTATGTAAACATAGTTACCCATAGAGTGGTGTCCATATCCAACTTCTGCAACTACTCCATTATTTGAAGCATATATTGGTGAACCATGTCCAGTACCTGATATATCTATTCCATCATGCATTCTTCCCCAACGCCAAGCATATAAACTAGACAATGTGTATCCCTGTGTTGTTGGCCAGAACCAAGATGAAGTATCCCCAACTGATGGAATAACTTTTCCGCCTTTTACTAATACTGCATTTATAACTGGTTTAAGTTCAAGAGTATTAGTTGTTACAACAGTAACCATTTCACCATTTACATATTTAATTTTTTTGGTTAATCTATCAAGGCCATCTTCACCTTTTTGTTTAGTAACTTCTTCTCCCACTAACATATCGTTATCATATTCAATTTGTGTTGTATAATTTTTAACTGAATCTTCTACAACGTGCATTTCAACATCTAAGTGAAACATTGGCTTAATAAGCCCAATTATAACTTGTTGACCTTGAAATAACAAATTATCTTCACTTGTAAATTCTGGATTTGCAATTAAAAATTCCTCTGGATTAAGTTTGTGTTTAAATGCTACTGTAGAAATAGTATCTCCAGGCATTACTGTATATGTTTCTTGCTTTTCTGTAGTTCCAAACAATAAATATTTTGTTAAATCATCTTCATTTTGAAATATTTCTTCATCAACTGATATGTAATCTTCTTTTATAGTTATATCTTCTTCTAAGGCAACGTTTTCTATTAATTCTCCTGTTTCTTTGATCGCCACTTGTTCATTGTTTAAATATAATTCGAATTTATCTTTATCGATAAACGCATTTATAGCTTTTTCCATAGCTCTTTTAAATACTTTGTCATCTATTACATATATAGTTTTTTCATCTTCTCCTAATTTTATTTTAATAGTGTATCCCTTAACAGTAAAAGGTTTTCTATTTTGTATTTTACTATATACTGCACTAACACTATCTTCTTTTTCATCATATGTGTTAACTTCTTTTACGTCTAATCCTTTAGGAGCATATACATTTTTAACTTTAAATTTTGATTTTAATCTTGTTTGTTGTCTATCTATGTAACTTTCTAATTCACTTTTAGAATTAATTACACCTATTTCTTCTCCATCTAAGTATACTTGATATTTGTTTTGTACAATATCTGTTTTTTTAGATGTAAAACCAGATACAAATAATATACTAACAACTAATAAACACACTACAACTAATGGAAAACTTTTAATTACCTTAGTCATCAAATTCACCCTCTATCTTCTTTTCATAATTTGTAAACGTAGATACATTACGTTTAAATAATAATTCTATAGTATCAGTCGCACCATTACGGTGTTTTCCAATAATAAGTTCACTTAAACTTACGTCTTTACTTATTGCAGCTTTTTTATTATAATAATCATCTCTATATAAGAATCCAACAATATCTGCATCTTGTTCGATTGATCCAGATTCTCTTAAGTCACTCATGATAGGTCTTTTATCTTCACGAAGTTCTACTGCACGTGATAATTGGGCAAGTGCGATAACTGGTACGTTTAACTCTAGTGCCATTGTTTTTAAAAGTCTAGATATCTCACTAACTTCTTGTTGACGGTTACCTGCATATCTTGCTGAACCGCTAAGTAATTGTAGGTAGTCTATAATAACTATTCCTAGTCCTTCATCAGATGATGCGAGTCTTCTACATTTAGCGCGTATTTCACTTGCGCTAAGTCCTGGTGTATCATCAATGTACATTTTAGCATCAGCTAACAAACTTATTGCTTCATTTACGCCTTCCCAATCCTTTTCTTCCAAATTACCACTTCTTATTTTACTTCCCTCAACTTGACCTAATGATGAAATCATACGCATTGCAAGTTGTTCTGCACTCATTTCTAGGTTAAATAAGGCAACTGTTTTACCTGAATTGATTGCAATATTTGTTGCAAGATTAAGAGCAAAAGCAGTTTTCCCCATTGCAGGACGTGCAGCTATTACTATAAATTCACTACCATGAAGTCCAGATGTTAAATTATCTAAATCGTGAAATCCCGTTGCGATACCTGTTATGTTACCTTCTTGTGCAGCTAATTCTTCAAGCATTGTTTGAGCATTTGATACAACTTGTTGTATTGTTTTAAATTCTCCTGCTTTTCTATTTTTAATAACTGTAAGTATTTGTTTTTCAGCATTATCTAATATTTCGCTAGTTGAACCTTCTGCATCATAACTAGATGTTGTAATCTCAGTTGATACATCTATAAGTCTTCTAAGTATAGCTTTATCTCTAACTATTTCTATGTAATAATCTACATTTGCGGCAGATGGTACAGAGTTTACAACTTCTGTTAAATACTCTACCCCACCTATTTTATCTAAATATTTTTTCTTATTTAACTCTTCTATAACAGTTGTTAAATCTATTGCTTTTTTATTATCTGCAAGATCTTTAATTACTTCAAATATTTTAGCATTTGCGTCCAAATAAAATAATTCTGGATACAATTCTTCACATGCTCTATTGATTGCATACTTCGATAAAAACATTGCGCCTATTACTGATTGTTCTGCTTCAATATTATGTGGTAATACTCTTTCTTGCATATAATTCACCTGCTAACTTTCTATTACATGTACATTTAAATGTGCCGTCACATCTTTTCTAAGTTCTATTTCTACTTTATGATAACCTAAACTTTGTATAGGATTATCTAATTTTATTTTTTTCTTATCTATATCTATTCCGACATTAGCTAATTCACTATGTATTTGTTTTGTAGAAATACTTCCAAATACTTGTCCATTTTTTCCTGATTTAAGTTTAAATTCCATTTTTAATTTTTCTATTCTTTCTTTTAATTTTAAATTTTGTTCTTTATCTATTTCATCATCTTTTTTTCTTTTTTCTATTGATGTATCTAATTTTTTCTTACTACTATTTGTTAAAGCAACTGCATATCCATTTTTAATTAAATAGTTTTGTGCATATCCTGCTTTAACTTCTTTTATTTCATCCTTCC
>CANQLF010000021.1 GCA_947624635.1 uncultured Bacilli bacterium
TCTATTCTTTTAATGTTTTCAATATCTTTATCATTAAAATAAACTTCATTATATAAATTAATTTCAATTGGTTCTAATTCATTATAGTAATCTAAAGGTTTTTTATTTTTATATGAATACATATAATCACCTACATTTTTTTACCATATTCTTTTTCTTTTTGAATTCTAGCAAATTTAGAACGACTTTCTTTTTTCTTTTTCATAAGAGTTTCATCTAGTGAATCTAAACTTGCTTTCATATCATTTATAATAAAAGTTGTTTCATTTCTAGGATCTGCTCCTATATAATTCATTTTAGCATCTTGAGTTTTACTTATTTCATATTTTGAAACATACGATGTATATGTTCCGCGTCCACTTGTGTTCATTGATAATTCAAGTGGGAAATTCATCATATTAGATGATGGCGCTTCACCTTCAATTGTTACTTCATTATTAAAAGTATTTGTAATTTTGTATATTCCTCCTTTTGAAGAAATTAATTTAATAACACTACTTAAAAATTCTTCTGGGAAAGTAATTATATAACTTGATATAGGTTCTAATAATTTCATATTTGCTTTTTTCAAACATCTAAATAAAGCTAGTGGTGTTATTATATTAAAATGCATAGGATCGCTTCCCATTGAATCAAATTGTCCACCTATTAGTGCAACTTCCATATCTGTAAGTTCAAAGCCACTTAACCCTTGTTTAGAATAGTAATTGATTAATCTTTCTATTTGTCTTTGATATTTTAAATGTAGAAAATCAGTAGATAATTTAGATACATATTTAAAACCTTCTCCTCGTTCTAATGGGGAGATTTCAAGTTCTATTCCAGAGACACAAGTATAACTTGCTTTTGCTTTTGAACTATTCATAGGAACTTCTTTATGAATTACAATAGGATTTTCTATGTTAGCTTTTATTCCAAATCTTTCTTCAAGCATAGTTTTAATAATTTGTGATTGTACTTCACCCATTAAGCTACAATATATTGAACTTGTTCTTTCATTATATCTAACATCTAAATACGGATCTTCTTCATTTAATATTTTTAATGCTTTCATTAATTCTAATGTATCTTCTTTATTAACAGGATTTACTTCCATTGTTAATAAAGGTTTTACAAAACTTATATATTTATCAAGTCCTTCTTTATTGCCTATAATTTGTCCGCATTTAGCATCTAGTCCATTTATCAGTACGATATCACCACTGTAAGCTTCATTAACAGATTTCATTTTTGCTCCATCAGATATCATTATGTTTTTTATTTTTTCTTGCTTATCTTCATCTATTTTTACAACATCTCTAACATTTAAACTTCCATTTAAAATTTTTGCATATACATTTTTATTATTTTCATCTACTCTTACCATGAAAACATATGCAGACATATCTTTTTCTATTTGTTTTTGTGTAGTTGGTAAATATTTTGAAATGGAATTTATTAAATCATCTATTCCTACATCTGTTAATGCACTACCACCTATTACTGGATATATTTTATTATTTTTTATTAAATCTACAATTTTATTTGATAACCATTTTTCATCTATGTTATTTCCATCTATGTATTTAGATAAAACTTCATCATCAATCATTGATACTTCTTCAATTATGTCATTTGTTTTTGATGAAATTATATCTAGGCTATTATCATTTTTTTGATATACGTGAGTTAATGTTAATGTTGGAACTTTTAAATTGTTTTGTAATTCAGCAACAACTCTATCATAGTCTGCACCTTTTCTATCCATTTTATTGATAAAAATAATAACTGGAATATTTTTTTCTTGTAAAGCACGCCAAATAGTATAGGTTTGTGCTTCTATTCCCTCAACACCAGAAATAACTAAAATAGCACCATCTAATACATTGATTGCTCTTTCAACTTCTGCTTGAAAATCCACATGACCTGGTGTATCAATTAGTTGAATAACTTTGTTATTTAAGTTAAAAGAAACTATTGAATCTCTTACTGTAATTCCACGTTCTTTTTCTACTTTCAAATTATCTGTTACTGTATTTCCAGAATCTACTCTTCCAATTTTTTCAATAATATTGGTATGGTAAAGTAAATGTTCTGTTATAGTTGTTTTTCCGGCATTTGCATGTGCGAAAATACCTAAGGTTAATACATTTTTATCTTTTCCATCCATAAAATATCACCTCACATATATTATATAATTTTTTTAATTATTTTTCATTTTTTCTAAAACAATTGTTTTGATTAATTCTTTATAATCAACACAACTAGCTTCTTTTATATTCATATTTTCATCACTCATATGTTTTGCGGCAGGACATCCTGTACCACATATATATCTATATTTACATTCTTTACATTTAGAAATTTTTTCCACGCTTCTGTTAAACCAATCACTAGTTTTATTATTATCAAGTTCATATTTTGGATAAAATGTTCCTACTCTATAATTATTATTACCTATTCCATGCCAACATTTATATACATTTGACTTACAGTCTAATATATATTGATTTTTTGATGCACCGCAATGTCTCAATACTGGTTGATATGGCGTATCGCTAAAAATGCTTTCTATAAAATTTTCTGGATGAAATTTTTTTCTAAAAATAGACATATTAGGATTTTTTTCTTCCAATTTAAAAATCGTTTCTATTCCTATTTTTTCATTTATAATATTTTGTTCTCCAGAACATCCGCCATCTTGTAATAGATACAAATATGGTTTTAAATTTTCGCTATGATCAAATTCTTTTACAAGTATATCGGCTAGATCCGGTAATTCTTTTATATTAGTATCATCTACGTTAACTCTTAAGACTATTAAAATATCGTTTTCAATAGCTAATTTTATATTATTCATAATAAGATCAAAACTACCTCTACCGTCATGAAATATTCTTCTTTTATCATGTATCTTTTTAATTCCGTCAACTGTAATCTGTATATGATGAAGGGTATTTTTATATTTATCAAATAATTCGATAAAATAATTTAGATCAACTCCATTAGATACTATATCTATTGTATAATTTCTTTTTTTTGCTTGTTCAAAGATATAATCTATGGTTTTTAAATTACATCTTAAAAGTGGTTCTCCTCCCATTATAGTTATTCTAATATCATCATTAGTTTTTCCGTATTGATTTTCATATTCTTCCATTATTTTATCGATTCTATCAAATTGTAAATCGACCATTTTAATTGGATCAATATTTGTAGTTCCTTTTATCATATATGTTTGTTCATAACAGTATATACAATGTAGGTTACAAGCGTAACTTGGTACGACTAAAAAGTTGGGAGTAGCTTTCTTTTCTAATTCTTCTATTCTATTATTTAATTCTTCTAAAAAAGTAGTATATTCTATTTTATTTTTAAATAAATATCTTCTTTCCATCATACAATCTATTACATTTTTATCTAACTTGTTAAAATTTTTATTAATAATTTTATCATATATATCTTTATCTATTATATCTGTTGCACCATTTATTAAGTTTATCATAATCTTTTCATTTTCATTATAATCGATAAATTCTATTTCTTTAATTAAAAACATAAAAACACCTCTTTTTAACTATTAATGTATAAGGGAAATAATTTCCCTTATACTAAGAAAATTAAACGTGGTAATGACAAGATGCATTACTTGCAGCTACGTTTTTAGCGCTAACAACAACTTTTTTATTTATAGATTTCATTGCATTTCCTCCTCTCTTTTTTATTATACATAATATATGTGTTCAAATATAATATCAATTTTTCATATTATTATAACTGTAAGTTATGAATAATAAATTTTGTATTAAAAAAATGTAATATTTATCTATTCAATGTTGCTTTTATATAAAAAATTGTTATAATATGTTATTGAAAGGAGAACTTGTAAATGGATGTTAATTATGATTTATATAAAACTTTTTATATTGTTGCCAATTGTTCGACAATAACTGAAGCATCAAAAAAACTTATGATAAGCCAACCTGCAGTTACTAAAGCAATTAAAAATTTAGAATATCAATTAAATGGAACACTATTTATAAGAAATAAAAAAGGTATCAAATTAACTGAAAATGGTAAAAAATTTTATAATTATATTAGAGCTGCTATTGAACAGATACAAGATGCACCTAAGTTATTCGACAATATAAATAAAATAGAATCTGGTAACATAAAAATAGGAACAAGTAATACTATATTAAAATACTTTTTATTAGAATATTTAAAAAAATATGTAAAATTATATCCTAAAGTAAATATTTCTATAGAAGAGAGTTATACTCCTACTTTAATTAATATGGTTAAAAATGGCAATCTAGATATAGCTATTATCTATGCAAGTGATAATGATCCAAAATTAGAAGGAGTAAAAGTTTATAAATTACAGACTCTACACTATTGCTTCATAGGTAATAAAAAATATAAAAATATCGCAAATAAAGTAATAGATTTTAATGAACTTAAAGAAGAAAGTTTAATTCTAAATTCAATAAATCCAGTTCAAAATTTTTTAATAAATAATTTAGAAGAAAAATATGATGCACACATAAACTTAGCAAGTCACTCACTAGTATATGAATTTGTCAAAGAAGGCTTTGGAATAGGATTAGTAATTAAAGAATTTATAAAAGATAAACTTGAAGATGAAGATTTATATGAAATAAAAATTAAAGAAAATTTTGAACCTTTAAATTTAATTTTGATTATAAATAAGAATAGTTTTCCAACATATGCAACTTCACAACTTATAAATACAATTAATAGCAAGGAGGAATAAGAAATGAAAATATTAATTATTACAAATTTATTAAATGAATGTAGTATAGAAGATGTATGGATTGCAAATTCATTTAAAAAGGATGGACATGATGTAGAATTAGTAAATAAATACTATGATAAAAAATTAGATGACGAATACGATATTTTTATCAAAAGATATTCTTGGATTGAAGATATAAATGAATTTTCAGTTGGTGCAGCAGAATCTGATTATGAAACAAGAATAGTTGAAAAAAATCTTCCTAGGATTAATTTTGATGGCAAGTTCGATAACCAAGGGAAAAAATATCTTGCAAATTTATATAAATTAGGATATCAAGTAGTACCGACAGTTAGTAATGTTGAAGAAGTAAATACTATTGATAGGTACAATAAATATTTAGTTAAGCCAGTTAATGGATATTCAGGTTATGGAATAATTGAATCAGATAAAGATAATATTACTAAGTATTGGACTGAAGATTATGTAATACAGCCAAAACTAGATTTTGAAAGCGAAGTCCAATTTTATTTCGTAGGTTCAAAGTATGAATTTTCTCAAATATTTATTCCTAAAAAGTTATTATCTCATGAAAATGCAGTATTTTATAAACCTAGTAAAAAAGAAATTGAATTAGCAGAATTATTTGCAAAATTAAATGGAGCTAATTTTAATGGAGTACAAAGAATAGATTTTTTAAAAAGCAATGGTAAGCTACTTTTATCAGAATTAGAAGATGATAGTCCATATATGGCTATAGAAGCTTTAAGTGGTAATGAAAGAGAAAAGTTTATTGATGATTTTAAAGAAATGGTATACGATTATTATAATAAATACAAAAGAACAAATGTAAAAAATAAAATTTTAAAAAGATAATTTTCCTTTTTAAAATTTTATTTTATATGCATCACATACGTTGTTATATAGTATATCTCTTTTTTCTTTATCACTTAAATCCAATAAATCTAATATTTCTATATAACTAGATACATCATTATATTCATCAGATATTGCAAAGAAATCTGTTCCATACATTATTCTCTTTTTTATTTTAGGATATTTTTTTATGTATTTTTTTAATATATTAGAAATTTGTATATTTTGCTTATATCTTTCTTCTTTATTTTCTCCATCATTACATCCACTAAAACATGTATAAACATTATCATATTTATTGCATAAATAAAATACACTTTCAAAATTAGGCCAATTTAAATGACTGGCAATAAAATTAACATTAGGATATTTAATAGCTAATTCTTCTATAAATTTAGCATCCGAATATTTTGAATAAGAGCTTTTACCTTCGTCATCATATATCTCTCCACAATGGAAAGTTACTTGTAATTTATTTTTATCTGCAAAATCTGCAACTTTAAATATTTTATTATCATTTGCATAATACTTTTGATATCCCAAATATATTTTAATACCTAAAATTCTAGGATATTTCTTAATATTTTGTTTTATTTTACATAAATATTCATCTACTTCATCTAAATTTACGGAATCTAGAAAATACATATTGTCATTATCTATAAATTCTTCAAAGTCAAAAGGATTTAATGTTTCATCTATAGTTAATCCCCTTATGTTAATAAATTTATTTGCAGCTGATGTTTTCATATATAATTTAAAATCTTGTTTAGTTAAAACATGCATATGACAATCTACTATTTTTTCATTTAAATCAACTAATGATTCATGTATAACTTCTTCTATAGAATTTACGTCTAACTCTTCTATTCTATCTACTCTACACTTTTGAGATTCTATTATTGCATCTACTTTTTTTACTGCGTCATCTATGTCATCATTTACTACTACATAGTTATATCTATTTATTTCATTTACTTCTTTATACATAGACTTAAATCTTCTAAGCATAGATTCTTTTGTCTCACTACCTCTTAGTTCTAATCTCTTTTTAAGTTCAGTAACTGATGGAGGTAGTATAAATATAAATAATGCATCAGGATATTGTTCTTTTACTTGTATTGCGCCTTGTATATCTATTATTAATACAACATCATTACCCTTATTTAGTATATCTAAAACATTTTTCTTTAATGTTCCATAGTAATCTTTTTCATGAACTATTGCATATTCCAAAAACTCGTTATTTTTTATTTTACTTTCAAACTCTTCTTTTGTAAGAAAGTAATAATCAATTCCATCTGTTTCATCTTTTCTTTTATCTCTTGTAGTTGCAGATATAGATTCTTCTATATTACCTCTTACTTTAAGTAGTTCTTGAAATATAGTATCTTTTCCACTACCACTTGGTCCAGATATTACAATTAAATCTCCTTTTGTTCTTCTTTTTATCATAATATTCTCCTATTTAAATATATATCTATATATCCCTAAATAATTTTTAACATAAATAAATTTTATTTTTTCCCTTATTTCTTTCGGTATTTCTTTTATATCTCTTTCATTTTCTATTGGAAGTATTATAGTTTTAATACCAGCTCTATATGCACCAATTGTTTTTTCTCTAAGGCCACCTATAGGAAGAATTTTACCACGTAAAGTAATTTCACCAGTCATTGCTAGAGTATTATCTACTTTTCTTTTTGTTAAAGCACTAATCAAAGATGTAGTAATCGCAATACCTGCACTTGGTCCATCTTTTTTTATTGCACCTTCTGGAAAATGTATATGTATATTATACTTAGATAGATCATCTATATCTATATCAAATAATGTTGCATTACTTTTGACATAATTTAATGCGATAGTTGCGCTTTCTTTCATTACATCACCTAATGAGCCAGTTAAGATAAGTTCACCATTACCTTTAAAGTAATTTACTTCAATAGGCAAAACATCTCCTCCATAAGCAGTATAAGCAAGACCATTTACTAAACCTATTTGATTTGGTTCAGCTTTATCTGAATAGAAATATTTTTCTTTTCCTAAATATTTTTCTAATGATGTATCGTATATTTTATATAAAACATCATATTCATTATTAATTAAAATATTTTTTACAACTTTTCTAATTATTTTAGATAAAGTTCTTTCTAGTTCTCTTACCCCTGCTTCTTTAGTATAATTTCTAACTATTTTTAATATTGTTTTATCTGGTATAAATATATTTTGTCTTGTAATTCCATGTTCTTTTAATAATTTTGGTATTAAACATTTTTTAGCAATATCTGCTTTTTCAAATTCTGTATAACTAGATAATTCTATTATTTCCAATCTATCTTTTAAAGGTTCTGGTATATCTTCAATATAATTTGCAGTTACTAAAAATATTACACTAGATAAATCTACTTCTTCTTCTATATAATTATCTACAAAGTATTTATTTTGTTCTTTATCAAGTACTTCTAGTAACGCACTTGCAGGATCTCCCTTATAATCTTTTGTTAATTTATCTATTTCATCTATTAAAAATACAGGATTCATACTTTTAGCTTTTTGTATTGATTTTATTATTTTACCAGGTGCACTACCTATATAAGTTCTTCTATGTCCCATTATTTCTGCTTCATCGTTTACTCCACCGACACTTATTTTTACAAAATTTCTATTTAGTGCTTTCGCAATAGATGAGGCAAGAGTTGTTTTACCTATACCAGGTGGTCCTACAAAGCAAAGTATTGGAGAAGTTAAATTTTTACTCATTTGTTTAACCGCCATAAATTCTATTATTCTTTCTTTTATTTTATCAAGTCCGTAATGAGTATTATCTAATATTTGTTTAGCTTTCCTTAAATCAGTATTATCTTTTGTATAAACTCCAAAAGGTATATCGATTAATGTATCAATATAAGTTTTAATCATGCTGTATTCTGGAGAATTAGGAGTCATAGATTCAAATTTATTTATTTCAAGATTAAGGCGTTCTTTTATTTTATCGTTACATTTCATTTTAGAAACTTTATCTTTTAAATTATCTACATCACTAACTTTATCAGTAATATCTCCTAGTTCTTTTTTAATAAGTTTTACCTTTTCTCTTAAATAAATTTCTTTTTGTGCCTTATCTAATTCTTTTCTTAAATCTTCTTCTATTTCATTATCTATATTTAATACTTCTATTTCATCTTTTATATCTTGAAGCAATATTTTAACTTTTTCTTCTATATCATCAGTTTTTAAATATTCTATTTTTCTTTCTGGAGAAGTTGGCAGAAATTGACATATTATATCAGATATAACATTTATATTAGTTATCCCTGAAATTTCAGTAAATATATTTTCATTAAGATAAGGAGCTTTATCTATTAAGTTTTCAAGTTCAGTTAATAGTTTTCTTACTAAAGCATATTCTCTTTTAGAATCTATTTCATTTGGAGTTTTAGTTTCTATTTCTCCTTCAATTGTATCATTATCACTACCATATTTATTATAGATATTAATATCTGTTTTATATAATCCTTCTAATACTACTCTAATATTTCCGTTTGGTAAAGTAGTCTTATTTTTAATTTTAGCAACAACTCCTACTTTTGGTAGCTTTTTAATATCGATATTTTTATTTAAAAGATCAGTTTGTGTTACTACGATGACATGGTTATCAGAATACTCTTCCGCATTCATCAATATATTTTTTTCTATATCATTTACAAATTCCACCCTAAGGTCGCAATGTGGAAGAAGTACAATACCCTTAAGTATTATAACAGGTAAGCTTGTTTTAACCATATCATCACCTCCACAAATACTAGTTTTTATTATATATGATATGTCTATATTTGTCTATGGAAATTAAAGTAAATTATAACTTTTTTAAAGCACGTTTTGTTATAGAATATTAATTACTACTTTTAAACAGATAATTACTTATTAAATTATTCATACATTATGTCTATATCTACATTACCATCTATTCCATCAACTTTTCCATTACTACATAACTGCCACATTTTATATTTTCCATCATAATCTGTCTGTTTTGTATAATGAGCAAGCCACTTATCATAATCTGTTTCAAGCCAAATACTTTCTAAATAACTTTTACTACTGTAAAGCATTCCATCATATCCACTTTTTTTAACGGTGTTTAAAAATTCTTCTGCCATATTAGTAAGTCCAAAGAAACTTAAATTATAATCATTAAAGCTACTCCATTCTTCCCAGTCATAAGCAATAGGAAGATTTATATCATATTTTTTAATTTGTTTTAATACCCATTTAGCATCTTTAATTGCGCTTTTTGTTGAATTGGAATATGAATAAAAATAAACTCCTGCATCTATTCCATATTTATTAGCTTCCGTTATGTTTCTTACAAATTTTTTATCTACAAAATATTCTTTATTAGTTCCTCTAGTTCCACCTACTCTTATCATTACAAATTCTACACCAGCATTTTTAAGCTTTTCAAAATCTACATCACCTTGCCATTCAGATAAATCTACTCCAATTTTTGTATTTTCATTTTTGTAATTAGCTAAAACATCAGAAAATAAAGTATATACAGGTTTAGTATCATTATTTGTATTGCTATTTGGATCAGGTTCATATACATTTAAGGTAAATTCTTTAACTGTTTTATTACCACTATTATCAATTGCATTAAAAGTAAGTGGATAACTTCCCACGTTACTTAAATCGTAAACACCTTCTATATAACAATTAGGATTATTATCATAGTTATCTCCACATAATATTTTCTTAGTTAAGTCTATATCAGTATCTTTTTTAACACTATAACTACCACTTAGCCAAATAATGGGACTAACAGTATCTACTACTTTTATTTTATATTCATAAGATACTTTAATATTATCTTCATTTATAAATTTAAATTTTATTTTCTTTTCTCCTAATTTTAATGAATCAATTGTATAATCTTCAATTATTTTACCATTTATACTTTCTATATAATCACTAACTTTTTTCTTATCATTAAATTCTAAAGTTAGATTATTAACTAATTTAACTTCTATCTTAGCTGTTTTAATTCTAATATAACCATATAGAAAATATCCTCCTACACTTAGAATGATAACTGATAATATAATTATTGGTATCAAATATTTTTTGTTCATAGAAAAATCCCTCCAAATATATTTTACATCATATTGTGGTTAATTATAATATTAAGAGGCAAATTTATTAATTATAATTTTAAAACAAAACAGAAAATATATAATCTACCATGAGATTTCATATTTTCTATTACTTTTTATATTCCAATTATTAAAATTAGTAGAAATTTAAATTTTTTTAAATTAAAAAGTTAAGAATGTATTCCTAACTTTTTATAAGGCTTTGATTATTGATTAATAATATCTATCTCCATCTGGATGAGCAATTTCTCTTCCTCCAGAATTCATATTACTAGTTACTTGTTCATTAGCAGCAACTGTTTGTTCTAACGATTCTTTTGTATCTGTTCCAAAGTTAGCAATATCATCTAGTAGTAATCTTATATTTGATTCAAATTCTTGTGCTTTTTCATTTAATATACTTACTTGTCTACTTATTTCTCTTACTGATTCATCTGCTACTGATTGTGGCAATCTATTTAAGTTTGTTGCAAAGTTTTCTAGATTAGAACTTATTCCTGTTTGAATTGCGCTTAATATACTTGCTTTGAAGTTTTCAAAACTATCTCCTGGTGTACTTATTGCTCCTTCATCTATTGATTCATATGTA
>CANQLF010000022.1 GCA_947624635.1 uncultured Bacilli bacterium
GTATTAGCAGTAATTTCTACATCAAATGTTATTCCTTGTAATTGATTTTGGTCTTCTTCTGTATCTGATATATATATGAATAATACATAATCTAATGATTGTTCTTTTTTTAAACTTATGTTAGATAGTAATTTATGTTTATAATCTGGTGTTTCAAAGTCTCCTGTTTTTCTTAGAACGCTATTTGAGAAAAAAGGAACGTTATTATCATAATTGTTATCTATAAATATGTATCTAATATCACTTAAACTACCACCTTCTAATTTATTACCATTTTCATCTTCAGTATTTAATTTAAGATTTTTAGCCTGTAAATTTAAGTCAAAATTTACATCTATTGTAGATTTATTTGTTACTTTTATTGGTATCATAGCTATGTCTTTATTATTTTCATTTATAGTATTATATGTTGCACTAATTTCATCAGTATTAACATACCAAGTAGTAGGTTTAATATTTTCAATATGAGTAGCTTCGGGATCTACTTCTACAAGTAGGTCTACTTTTGATGTAGATATTTCTTGACTTTTTGCATTGCTACTTGCACTAAAATATGCATAGGTTGCTCCTACCAATATTATTAGTAAGACTATTACTCCTATTATAGTTACTGTTATTGTTTTCTTTCTTCTTTCATTATTATTCTCTATCATATTTTTTTTACTCCTTCTATTTTTAATATTAACAATTTTCTAATATAATTCTAATCTACCCCCCCCAATTGTCAAGAGTTTTCCACAGTTTTTTGAAAAAATTGAAAATTTTATATCAGTTTAAATCTCTATTCTGTGTTTAATTTACCGTATTATTGCTATTTTTTCATAAAACATTCAATGAAAAAAACATCCGAGTTTTTCTCGAATGTTTTAACTTTTATTCATTTTTTTCTAAAGCATCAACTAATTCATCCCTAGTCATTTTATAGTAACCTTTGATATTTTTATCTTTTGCTTTATCTCTTAATTCAGATAGAGATAAATCACTAATATCTTCCTCATGAGATGTTTCATCTGGCATTTTACCATTTTTAACTAGATATTCAATTTGTTCTTTAGTAATAGTTTCATATTCTAATAAAGTATTAGCTATTAATTCTAATAAATCTTTATTTTCTTTGATAATTTTTTTAGTTACCTCATAACATTCATTAATTATCTTTCTTTGTTCTTGATCTATTTCAAATGCTACTTGACTAGAGAAATTTCTACTCTTAGTGTAATCTCTACCTAAGAATACATTACCAGATTCTCTTTGTTCAAATTGGACTGGACCTAAATCACTCATACCGTATTCAGTAACCATTGCACGTGCGATTTTAGTTGCTTTTTCAAAATCGTTATGAGCTCCCGTTGTAACTTCATTAAAAGTTATTTCTTCAGCAACTCTACCAGCAAGAAGCCCACTTATTGTATCAAGTAATTCCTTTTTAGTTTGGAAATATGTTTCTTCTTTTGGAAGCATTAGGTTATATCCACCTGCTGCTCCCCTTGGTATTATTGTTATTTTTTGAACTTCGTTTGCGCCATCAAGTTTTAATCCTATTACTGCATGACCAGCTTCATGGAATGCAACAAGTCTTTTTTCTTTATCAGTATATTTTTTACTTTTCTTAGCAGGTCCCATTAAAACTCTATCGTGAGCTTCATCTATTTCTGCCATTGTAATTTTTTCTTTATCTTTTCTAACTGCTAGAAGTGCAGCTTCATTAAGTAAGTTTTCTAAGTCGGCACCACTAAATCCAACTGTTCTTTTAGCTATGTTTTCTAATTTAATATTTTTAGCAAACACTTTATTTTGTGCATGTACTTTTAATATTGCTTCTCTACCTTTAACATCAGGTAAGTTTACTGTTACTTGCCTATCGAATCTACCTGGTCTTAAAAGCGCTGGATCAAGTACATCTGGACGGTTAGTTGCAGCGATTATAATTATACCTTCATTTTCTCCAAATCCATCCATTTCAGTTAATAATTGGTTTAGAGTTTGTTCTCTTTCATCGTGTCCACCACCGATACCAGAACCTCTTTGACGACCAACTGCATCTATTTCATCTATAAATATTAAACATGGAGCGTTTTGTTTTGCTTGTTTAAACATATCTCTTACACGGCTTGCTCCAACACCTACAAATAATTCTACAAAATCAGAACCACTTATATAGTAGAATGGAACATTAGCTTCACCAGCAACAGCTCTAGCAAGTAATGTTTTACCTGTTCCTGGAGGACCGACTAATAATACACCTTTAGGTATTCTTGCGCCTAATTTTTGGAATTTCTTAGGATTTTTTAAGAAATCGATAAGTTCACTAACTTCTTCTTTTTCTTCATCAAGTCCAGCTACTTTATCAAATTTAATTTTCTTATTATCTTCACTTAACTTAGCTCTACTTCTACCAAAATCCATTGATTTATTAGCACCACCAAGTTGTCTTGTAAATATAAAGAATGTCGCACCAACTAATATTAATATTGGAAGTAAGTTAACAACTACTATCCAGAATGAATTACTAGATGGATCAGCTTCAGTAACTAATTTAAAATCATATTCATCATTAGTTTTTAATACCTTACTTACAACTTCATCAGATAATGGTACTCTAACAAAGAATGATTCATTTTCTTTATAATTTTTAAGTTTACCAGTAAGTTCATATACGTATGCACTACTCTTAGGAGTAATACTTAACTCTTCAATTTTTCCTTCGTTTAATGAAACGACAAATTCATCATAACTTAACACATTTACTTTATTATTCATATTAGTAACAAAATACAAAATTACTAACATAATTAAGAATAAAAATAAATATGGTAATAACCCTTTTTTAGTTTTCTTTTTCATGAGATTCCTCCTTCTTCAAAATGTACCTTACTATTATATCACAGTTTTCTTCTTTTAGCTTATCATATTTTGATTTTTTAATACCTAATATCCAAAGTATATTATTTTTACTATCGACTAATAATGGTATTCTTTTTCTAAAGTTTAATGGTATTTTATTATCCATAAAAATATCTTTAACTTTTTTACTACCATTTAAGTTCTTAACTTCTATTTTATCTTTAACTCTTATATTCCTAATATATAATGGTAGAGTAATATCTTTACTATTTAATCTTATTGTGTAGTTAGATTTATCATCACTATTTTCAACTTTTTTTACTATATTACCATCTATATTTAACTCATTATCAAATAATACACAATAATCATCATTATTACTTTCATAATCAAAATATAATTTATCATATGACTTAGTTATTTTTTTATTTAATGGTAAATTAATACTAATATTAGGATTATTAGAATTAATAATAGATATTATATCTTTAATATGATTATCATTTAATAAACTTATATCATCCTTATAATTATCTTTTAAATATTTTCTAATTATTTCTTCTTTAATTAAATCATCTTGATCATTTATTTTATTAATAATAATTTTATTATCTATAATAATATCTTTAATAACACTATTTACAATATTATCAACAAACTTACTATACTGTTCTAATTTCTCACTAAATTTTAAATATTTTCTATGTACATTAATATCTTCTTCTTTTAAAACAGGTAATATATATTTTCTATATCTATTTCTTGTGTAAACATCTTTTTCGTTTGACTTATCTACCCTGTAAGGTATATTATTTTCTTCGACATATTCCAATAATTGTTTCTTGGTAACATAAATTAGAGGTTTAACGATATAATAATCATTCTTCTTTATAATTTTTTCAAAACCACTATATCCAATTAAAGTAGAACCTCTAGTTATTCTCATTAATATTGTTTCTATTAAATCATCACCATGATGCGCAGTAAACAAATATTTAGCTTTATGTTTTTTCATTACTTTATCAAAAAACTCATATCTTATAATACGTGCTTGATTATGAAAATTATCATTATTATATTTTTCTATTTTTAAATATTCAAAAATACAGTTATTATCTTTACAATAGTTTTCTACGAAAACTTTTTCTTCTTCGCTTTCAACTCTAAGTGAATGATTAACATGCGCAACTATAATTTCAAAGTTATGTTTATCCCTTAAACTAAGTAAGATATTTAATAGTGCCATAGAATCAGGTCCACCAGATAAAGCGATAACTATTCTTTCATTATCTAAATTAATATCTTTTTCTAAAAAGTCAATTACATCGAACACTTTTAACACCTCTATTACTTTTCTATAAATAAAGCTATTTTATAAAATGAGAACATAATTAAATATAAATATATTGATTCTAATATTCTCTTATAACTATATACCATTGGCTCAATCACATTTATTAAAACCAAATATATGAAAAAAGTCAATAAAAATGTTTTATATTTTGATTTATTATTAATGTTTATTAATAATTCAAAAAGTATAAAAAATATTATACTCTTTAAAACTATACTTTGATGAAGTAATATTAAGAATAAAGTACTAATAACAAAATATACATATCTATTGTTAAAAAATATAACATATAGCAAAAATAAAAGTATTGGTTCATCAAATATTAAAAATCTACTTGATATATAAGATAAAGTTAAAATTAAAAATATATTTATTATTTTTTTATAGCTCATAATTATCACCTTGGATAAACTATTTTAAAATAATAAATATATATTTTTTGTCAGAAAAGATACTAATGTTTATTTTATGGAATAAGTGTTACTCGGAATGAAACATCAGAACTACTTCCTCCACTTTGCATATTAGCTATTTCAAAGATTCCAGCAATTTCCCCATCAGAAGCCATTCCTCCACGATAAATCCAATTTTTTTCATAATCAGCCGCTAAAACATAATAATCATTGTACCAAGATCTTGTCTCATACAGTGCATCCCCTAAAATTATATCATCTATTATTGGAGAGTGTTTTGCTGTTAAATAATAAGAATCATAATATTTTTCAGCCGGTAAAGATGTACTAAAATAAGGCTCTACTTGAGCATTTGAATACATCATAACATTTTCAATAGCACCACCAACAAAGCCATATATACCATATATTGAACCTGTGGTACTCGCACCTGTACCTTTATATTTTTCTTTTTCTCCTGTACATTTATTTGTATCAGTTGTATTACATTTATTGTCATTGTATGAATATGTTCCGGATTCTGTGTTATTTGAAGTTGCTGGTGCTAATCCTTCACTTCTTCCAGTATAAATAGTTGAATCATTTTTATATATTTCTTTATTTGCACTTTCAAAATTTTTATTTCCCATTTTTCCATATCTGCTTTGTGATAAATATGCAACCATACCCCATTCTGTGTTTTTCATTAAATGTGAATCTGAGAGATTATTTTTTATATTTAATCCGTATTTATTTTTATTATTCTCACTAAATGTTACAATTCCTGTTGTTTCATCATATTTTCCATTTGTTAATTTTAATGATGTAATAAATTGATTTTTTATATTTTGATATATTAAAGATTTTACATCCGGTTTTATTATCGGATCCACATTTATACAATTTACATCACTAGGTGACGTATTACATGTATTATTATCTGTTCCTGATTCAAATTTACCAACCCACATTCCTGTAAGTTCTTTATCCCATCCTCCTTTTGATTTTGTATTTTCAGCATATTGGATATTATCAATATTTCTAAATGCTGGATGTGTATAATATATCTTTTTATCACCATTTAATGAATCATTTATAGTACCGTTTTCTTGTATACTACTTCTATATATTGATTCACTTACACCTGTTGCTTCGTATCTGCTTTCAAATATTACATCTATCTCTGGTGGAGTAAGCGTACCAACTCCAATATTAGAAGGTATTCTATATTTATATCTTGGTACCCATACCCACATACTGTTTATATCATTCATTGATATTGTTGTTCCCGCTTTTGCAGATAAGTATGTTTCTCTTTTATTACTTGTTACTGTTACCGCATTTGCCCACTCTTGTATTTCATAATTATACCAAGATGTACTCGTATCTGCTTTTATCCAAGTGTCATTTTTTTCATCATATACTACTGGTATTAATCCATCTACTAATTCTGGTCCATTTGGTTGCATCTTATTTGTTGCTTTTCCTTTTACTCCTACTTTTGCTTTATATATTGTACCTTCTATAGTATTTGGCGCATCAATGTCTATCCATAATTTTAATTTAAATGTCAATGTATTTTGTGGTCCTATTCCACCTCTTACTATTATATTGCTTCCTTGTCCTGCTAAACTTTTTGGAGTTTCATCATCTATTTGATATCTAATATATCTTCTTACTTCATCAGGTGTTAAACTATCATTTGTTATTGTTTCATCTAAATATACTTCATAGCTTGCATTAGTTGTTCCTGTATTTTTTATTGTAAATGTATATGGCTTTACTGTAGCCATTCCATATTCATCGTTTACAGGTTTTGTTGGATTTAATTCTATAGCATTTCCTTCATTATCTTTATCCAGTTTAACTACTAAATTTCCTGTTTCTAAATATTTTTCACTACCTGATGATGCACTTTTCATAAGCATAGCAAAACTTGTAGATAATAATGTTATTAATACTAATACTGTTACTATCATTGTTATTAATAACTTTTTATTACCTACTATATTTGTTACATGTTGAGCTATTGTTTTCTTTTCAATTATTTTATTATTTCTATTATTTGATTTTCTCTTATTCATCATTCTTTTTTCTTTCGACATATTAACACCACCATATTTATTATTTTCATTATTTTTAAAGTTATTAATTTTTTTTGTAATATTTTATTATATAATGTTCGAAGATCAGCTTATAAATTTTAGGCATCTTGTAGCATATATTATCCTTAATCTTCATTATACTATCATTTTACTATGATAATTAAAAAAAATCAATAAAAATACCTTAATCGGTATTTTCTTCTTCTGGTAATTTTATTATATATTCACCATCCTTAGAATATGAATATTTTTCTCTAGCATATCTTGCAACATATTCTGGATCTTTTAATTTTTGCACTTCACTTTCTAATTTTTCTTCTTCATTTTCTAATTTTGTTATTTCTTTAGTTAAATCTTGTTTTTCTTTATATATGTTATAAATTTCTAAAAAATAGGTTGAAAAAGCATACATGACAAAAACAATAACACCTAAAGAAAGTGTTGTAAATATTATGTTTTTTTTAAATTTTTTTGCTTTTGTTTTTGTCGTTTTAGCCATTTATACACCAACCTCTATCATCTCAATTATAACACTTGTAACATTTTTGTAAACTGTAAAATAATGGATTTTATTTAATTTATTATATAAAGTGTAAAGCAGATTATTTTTTGTTATATTTTATTTTTATTTTTTTTACTAAATTTTTAATATGTTTATTTATATTTAAAAAACTTTTTTCTATGTAAAAGCCTAATATTATCATTAATATAAAATATGTATGAACAATACCATTATTAATCTTCTTAACACATATAAAATAAATCAGACAACTTATAATAGATATTAAAAATGCATTTATGATTTGATATCTGATTCTAGTATTATATAATCTATTATTGAAAAAACTGACGATTATTGAAAAAATAATTCCAAAAGAAAAAGAAAAAAATAAAGATCTAATTTGAATTAAGAGCGTCACTATTTAAATAGCCTGTTGAATAATCCATCTTCTTTTCCTTTTGCTTTTTCATCATCTACATAATTAATAGAATTTATTTTCCCTTTTATTGAAATATTTCCCTGGTAGGTGTCTAATCTAATTATTTCTAATTCTTCTCCTCTTACGATTACATATCCCATTAATGTATCAATTAAAAATTCTTCATTATCAAAACTTTCTATTTTTTTAACTCCAGATATTGTAATGTTTTTTCTTTCTGTAAGTGCGATTGTATGTGTAATAATTGTATCTAATTCTTGTACCTTGTCCATATTGTTCTCTCCTTTTAATATAATATATGTTTAATTTATTAACAATATGAATTTTATTACAAAGATGATATAATAAAAATAACCCTATATTAGAGTTATTTTCTACTATCAACCCTAGCCTTCAGATTAAAGTTTCGATCTTTAAATAATTCTGATGGTTCTACATTGAAAACCTTGGACAATTTATCAATGTAATTAGTAGTTGCACACCTTTTAGCGTTTTCTATCTCTGATAAATACCCTTTATCAGAGTTAAGTTTTTGCGCTAAAACATCTTGTGACCATTCTCGTTCGGGAAGTTGGCGAAAATAAACTATATTTTTGCCTAATAAAAATGCTGTTCTATTAGACTTAGAATTCTTATTAATTTTAACCACCTCTCATTAACAATTAGCAATCACTATTATTATGATAATGAGATTTGATTTTTATGTAAATTAGACTATGGGACAACAACATTATTTTTTCTAATATAGGTACAAATGAAAGGAGGATATATTTTTTTGAAAGAAAATGTTGAGATTTTATATCAAATTGTTATAAACAATTCTTGGTCTGATGAAATAAATAATTATTACAATTTTTTAATTGAAAATGCAACTTATTATTGCGAAAATAGAAATGAAGCTTTTGAACTAATTGATAAAGTATTAAAAAGGATTCTTACAAATTTAAAAGATAATATTGAAATAGATAGATATGACAATATTTATGTTAATATGGATCGGTATAAAAATAATGACGCCTATGATTTTATGATAGGAGTCATTAAGACTTATTATGAAAATGAATTTAAATACGAAAATATAGAGTATTCAACTTTTGATATTATGAATACAGTAGTAGAACAATATAAGACTGAATCTATTATGAGTACACCCCGTATATTTCATTATATGCTCGCTGCATTATTTAGAATTCACTACGCTTTATATATTATAGAAATTGAAAAATAAATTCCAAAAAGAATTTTTCTTTCGGAATTTATTTTGTTTATATAGAAATGAAAAAACTCTAAACGAGTTTATTCTTCTTCAGCTTTATTATATTCTTCTAATATAGCGTCTTCGAACATCTTACGAACTTCTGGATTAATTGGATGCGCTATATCTCTATATCCTCCTGTTGGAGTTTTTCTACTAGGCATTGCAATAAATAACCCATTATCTCCTTCAATGATTCTAATATCGTGAACTGCAAAGCTATCATCAATTAGAACTGATGCAATTCCTTTCATACGTGAATTTTCTTTTTCAATTTTACGTACTGTAACAGATGTGATTTTCAAGACAACCCTCTCCTTCCGAAGCACAATATGCTTCTATAAGTAAATTATATATAAAAGATTAAAAAAATGCAATTGTTTTTTCTTTAAAACAACAAAAAATTGCAATTTTTTGACAATTTTAATCAAAATGTAATTCAACAGTCTGTGTAAGTACATCAGAATATGTAAATGATTTATTTTCTGTTTCAACTATAAAAATAAAATTATATAATTCTTTTATTATCGCTTCAAATTCTTCTGTTTTATTTCTTCCTATATTAAAAACTATTCTTACTTTATTTCCTAAATTTTCATTTAAATTTTCTTTTATTTTTTCTATCGTCATATATTCTCCTTATCTAGGATAGCCCACATACATAGTTCCCTTTGTTTTTATACCGCCCATTCCATCTGATCCATATTTGGTTTTAGAAAGTATTCCCATAAGGTCTATGTCCTCACCTTTATCAGTAAGACCTATCATAGTTGCTATAATAGCAGGATCTAATGCGTGTATATTAATTCTTTTAGGACTAGATGCAAAGTTAGCTCCTGCTCTTATTAATTCTTCATAATTAGATTGACAAGCCCCAGCAATTATTATTAATTTATCATGTGCTTTTTCATATTTTCTTGCTTCTTTTATTGATTTTATAAAATTTTCAGTATTTCTATATGCATTTAAATTTTGCTCATTGCCTTTTTTCTTATAATAAGCATCATGTCCTGTAATAACAACTATATCAGCATTAGTTTCTTCTAAATATTTCCTAATATTATTTGGAACATCTTCTTCTTTAGAATATATCCCATATGCTAAAATATTATATTCCTTATAAAAATTTAGGCATCTTTCTAAATAATCCTTGTCCCCGTCGATATGAAGTACTCTTCCAGGAAGATAAAAGTATTCATTTCTATCTAATTTTATATCATCTTTTATATCTTTAAAATTTCTATTATCTTGATCTATTATTTCTTTTTCTTTTTTATCATAAGGCGACAAATCTAAAACGTCACTATCTGCATAAAGTCTTAAAGTAACACCTTTTAAAAAAGCAGTTTCATCATTTATATCAATTATTTTAAAAACAGTATCATTGTTATATGAGTTTCTAGTAACTAAATCACCTATTTTAAATTCCACTTTTTATCACCTATAAAATAATATGACTTTTACTT
>CANQLF010000023.1 GCA_947624635.1 uncultured Bacilli bacterium
TATTGTTACTGTTATTGTTTTCTTTCTTCTTTCATTATTATTCTCTATCATATTTCTTTTACTCCTTCTATTTTTAGTATTAACACTTTTTAAAAAGTTATCAACTTTTTATCTAATAAAATTATAAAGTGCCCCCCCCAATTGTCAAGAGTTTTCCACAGTTTTGTGAAAAAAATTGTAAATTATGCATCAGTTTGAATCCCTATAATAATTTTATCATTTAAATTATTTTTAATCAATATTAAAAGAAGCCTATTTGGCTTCTACAATGAGTTTAATAGCAGTTCTTTCCTCACCTTCGATAACTATATCAGTGAAGGCTGGTATACAAACTAAATTTTTACCACTTGGAGCTACAAAACCTCTTGCAATTGCGATTGCCTTTATTGCTTGATTAAGAGCTCCAGCTCCAATTGCTTGTATTTCTACTTCTCCTTTATCTCTAAATACATTAGCTAGTGCCCCAGCTACTGAATTAGGATTAGATTTTGATGAAACTTTTAATGTTCCCATGTAATTTATCATTCCTTTCAACGTATACATAATAAATATATGTTTTAAAAAAAGAATCATACTAAAAAAAGAAATTTATTCAATTTCCTTTTTCTTGCATAGAAACAATAAATTTTCTACTAATAACTGCATTACTGACATTTTTGGAATATTTTCTTTTTCTATCATCATAGATTGAAGTCTTCCTTTTATTGCAACTAAATCACCTTGCTTACAATATTTAACAGCTGTTTCAGCAATACCTTTCCATAAAGTACAATCTATGAAATCGCTTTCATACTCTCCTTTAGAATTTTTAAATTGTCTAGTAATAGCAAGTGTCATATTAGTAACTTTATTTTTGTTTTCTGTTTCTCTTAATTCAGGTGTTCTTACAATTCTTCCAATTAAAATTACATTGTTCATATACTTTTCCTCCTTACAGGAACGATAATATATGATTATATAATTATTTGCAAATCATACTTTTTTAAAATTAGACATAAAAAAAACATTAATTATATAAAATCTGCTTATACAATTTTTAATAATTAATGCCTTTATATTGTAAATTATTATAAATTAAAGAAATTTTTAAAACTTTTTTTAATGCCCTCAACATATAACTTTTTATTAGTTGTTATGTTAATTATATCTGCATTAGAATTCATAAATCCAAGTTCAATTAAATATGTTTCAGTTCCTCTATTTGAATCATAATATAAATTTTTACCATATTCTTTGTTTCTTCCATCAACATAAGCATTTGTTGCTATTCCACCTGTTTCTCTAATCATGAATAGATAAGGTGTATCAGTAGTTATCTTATAAGGTTTATAACCTGCTTGTTTAGCAGAGCTATTAGATAATTCAATTTCTGCATATGAAAAGTTTCTTACATATACTCCATCTTCTATTTTATAAGTCATATTAGGTGAATAGTTTGTCTTTGCTGTTTCAACAATATTTTTAGCAAGAGTAGATGCAAAATCCAATTTCGAATTAGGTGGGGAATATATTTCTACTCCTCCCTTACTCATTTTATATTCTGCACTATTTAGGTGTAGAGATATTGTATATTTAGCTTTAGCTTTATTTGGAGTTACTGCTCTACCATTTTTACCATACATATCATATATACCTAATTCTTCTTCATTTGTTCCATCTCTAGTAAGTATTACTTTAAGTCCTAATTCTTCTAAAGCTTTTTTTAAATCTTTAGCAGTATCTAGTGTAATATCTTTTTCAATATATTCAGTACCATTTACAGTTGTAACTGCTCCACCATCTTTACCACCATGTCCTGGGTCTATCGCAATATCATATACATCTTTTGGTAATTTATTTTCTTCTACTATTATATTCATATAATTATTAGTATTTTTAAATTTATCAAATGATATATCTATTTTATTGTTTTTATTATTTTTAGTAATAGTATAGTAATCAATATTATCATACTTAGTTTTATTCTTTAGTGAAAAATATTCTACTTTGTCATTTTTTTCATCATTTAAATTTTTTTGAGTTAATTTTAACAAAGGATAATAATTACCTATCGATAAATTTTCTAAATCTATTCCTTGATTTATATAATCAGATGTTTTAAATACAAATTTTTCATCATCAGATAGTTCATATTCTATTTCATATTTAATATCTTTTCCATCTAAATTTTTAAATATTAATTCTGCACCTAAAATATTATCTTCATATAATTTTCTATTTAAACTTCCTTCAATATTCAAATGTGTACCATATACTATGTATTTTGTAACATCGACTTCTTCTTTAGATACTGTTTTAAATAGTTCTTCTTGTTTTTTTTCTAACCTGCTAGGTTTAAATTTAAAATTATAAAGTAAAATACATCCTATTGTTGCAAATAATAATACTATTAATGGTAAAATTTTTTTCATAACATTACTCCTTTACTTCTTATTTATAGTAATATTTTCTTTTAATAGTCTATTTAATTCTACTGCATACTCCATTGGTAATTCATTTTTAAAGTCACCAACAAATCCCATAAGCATAAGTTCAGTAGCAGCTTCTTCATCTATTCCTCTACTCATAAGATAAAATAGTTTATCTTCATCTAATTTCGATACACTTGCTTCATGTTCTATAATACTTGTTTTACTCTGATTTGTATTTCTTGGAATAGTATCGCTTTTAGAGAGTTTATCCATTATTAATGAGTCACATTTTACATTGCTTTTAGAGTTTTCTGCACTACTTCTTATTTCTACAGTTCCTCTATAGTTTGCTTCTCCACCATTATTTGCGATAGATTTTGATACTATTTCACTTTTCGTATTTTTACCGATGTGTATCATTCTAGCTCCTGTATCTTGTATTTGTCCTTCTTTGGCAAGTCCAATTGTAATACATCTACCTATCGAATTATCTCCTTTTAATATGCATCCTGGATATTTCATAGTAACTTTAGATCCGATATTCCCATCTATCCATTCCATCATTCCACCATCATCAACTATAGCTCTTTTGGTAACTAAATTATATACATCATTACTCCAATTTTGAATTGTAGTATATCTACATTTGGCATTTTTCCCAACGTATATTTCAACTACTGCTGCATGAAGAGAATCACTACTATATATTGGTGCGGTACATCCTTCTATATAATGAAGTTCGCTGTTGTCATCCACCACTATTATTGTTCTTTCAAATTGTCCCATATTTTTAGAATTAATTCTAAAATAGCTTTGAAGAGGTCTATCTAACTTAGTATTTTTAGGTATATATATAAATGTGCCCCCACTAAATACTGCGCCATTTAAAGCAGTAAATTTATTTTCCTTATAATTTACTAATTTATTAAAATATTTTTTAAATAATTCAGGATATTTTTTTATGGCACTATCAGTATCTAAAAATATAATATCTTTTTCTTTAATATAATCTAGCATATTATGATATATTACTTCACTTTCGTATTGAGCTGATACACCACCTAAATATTCTTTTTCTGCACTTATTAATCCTATATCATTAAATGTTTTTTCTATATCCTTATTAACATCATTCCAATTATCAGTTATATTATCAGATACCCTTTTAAAATAATTAATATTATTGAAATTTAAATTTATTTTAGGCCCAAAACTAGGCATATCAATATTATTAAAAGCTTCAAAAGATTTAAGTCTAAAATTTCTAATAAAATCCGGTTCTTTTTTTATATCTGATATATAATTAATAAAATCATAATTTAGTGTCTTTAATTTATTCATAGTAGTCACCTTTGCTTAAGTTAATTATAAAACAAAACTTAAAGAAAAAAAAGTCTATTTATAATAAATAGAACTTATTTTCCTAGATAAAATGAAAGTGTAGTTTGTTTCTTTCTTTTAACTTTAGAATTAGATTTAACATATTTAACTTTACTTCTATCTTCTTTATATTCTTCGATATATTTATCCAATATATCGATTATTTCATCGATTCCACTTTTAACTATTTCATCAGAATCTTCCCATGGTACATTTACTATTTTAAAGTACTCTCCATTTATTTCTTGTTGTCTATCGTATATTTCATAAACTTCTCTACTCATTAAATCATAAACATATTCTTTTTCATCTTCAATTGGTAGTAAATAACCAATTGTAGTTCTTTTTTCTTTTGGTTTTAATCCATTATCTCTTACTCTTAAAGTATTTCCTAAAACAAAATTTGATAGTTTAGGTCCATTTTCATTTTTCATTTTCTCCATAATTTCTCTACTCCCCTACTAAGTTGTTCCTTTTTATTCTGGAAGAAAAACTTTTTGTCTTTCTATGTGTTCTTCATCATCTAAATCCCTATAATATCTTTCATCTAATTTTAAGATTTCTGATAATATCTTATAATATTTACTTAAATATACATCTTCATTTTTTTTGTATGTTTCTATATCAATTTTTAAATTTGAATTTTTAAATACACGATTACTTACAAGAAAAGACTTTCCCTCAGGAATATTTTTTCCTAATGTACATTGTTCATATACTTCATTTGTATCAAAATCGTATATTTGTCCATCATATAATTCATATCCAAGTGTTCTAGATATGCTTCTAACTGTTTTTTTATCTAAATTTTTTTCGATAATATTTCCATAAACTATCCTTTTTTCTTCAAAGAAAACTAAAGGCTTATGTACTGTTTCTTCAGGTATAAAATCATCCATAAATTCTACATACTCTACAGTTTCTTCGAAATTCATTTTACTTTCATCCATACCTATTACTCCCTATTTTTGAAACTAACCAACGCATCTTTTATTCCGTTCCATGGAAGAAGCGCACATTTTTTTCTGTTAGGTTGTTTATATATGTCATTATAAATTATGGCTTCTTCTAATATTATATCATCATATTCTTTTTCATCAATCATATTTTGATAATTTTCTATAATTTTTAATGCTTCATCAACAGTTTTTCCAATAAGTGTTTTTATCATAACTGATGCAGTCGATGTGGATATCGCGCAAGCTTCACCATCAAATCTTATATCTTTTATAATATTATCTTCTATTTTAATCATGAAATCTAACTCATCGATACAACTTTCATTATTTGTATTAATTTTTATGTAGCTATCGTCATCTATTAACCCTTTGTTTTTTGGATTTTTATAGTTATCTATTAATATACTTCTTTTTAATTCAGGATTCATTATAATATTTTAGATAACAACATATCACTCATTTTTAATACACTAATTAGTTTATCGATTTCATCTTTTGTATTATAAAAATATAAGCTTATTCTACATGTATTTTTAATTTCTAGTTCATCTTTTAATATTTTCGCACAATGATTTCCAGCTCTAACACAAATGTTATAATCATTTAAAAATATTGCGGTATCTTGACTAAATACATCTTTTATATTAAATGCTACTATTCCACTATCACTAAACTCATTATATACTTCTATGTTATCTAATTCTTTTAATTTTTTTACTAAGTATTCTCTAAGTTTTAATTCATATTCGTGTATTTTATCCATATCTAGTAAGTTTAAATACTCTATTGCAGAACCAAGACCAATCGCCCCTTCTATATTTTGAGTACCTGCTTCTAGTCTTTGTGGCAAGCTTTTATATTCTACTTCACCACTTGATAAGAATGTGGCGTTCATTCCACCACCTGTTACATAAGGTTTTACTTGATCTAGTAATTCATATTTTCCATATAACACACCTATTCCAGTTGGTCCACACATTTTGTGTCCAGAAAATACTAGGAAATCGCAATCTAAATCCTGTACATCTACTTTTATATGCGCAACTGACTGAGCTCCATCGACTACTACTATTATTCCTTTTTGATGAGCAAGTTTGCATATTTCTTTTATAGGTCTAATATCACCTACTACATTAGTTAATTGCGCAAGTGAAATAACTTTTGTTTTTGGAGTAATAGCTTTTTCTACATTTTCTAATGTAACTTTTAAATCTTTATCTAATTCTATATAATTAATTTTACATCCATTTTTTTCACATAAGCTAAACCATGGTAAAAGGTTTGATGCATGTTCACTTTTAGTAAGTAATATTTCATCATCTTTTTTTAATGTATTAACAAAATATCCATTTACTATTTTATTTATACCATCTGTTGTACCACTAGTAAAAACTATTTCTTCTTGTTTTTCTGCATTAATAAAATCTTTTACAGTTTTTCTAGCACCTTCATATTTCATATCTGTTTTTAAACTGATATTATAATCTCCTCTATGTGCATTAGATGTATAACTTGTATAATATTCTGTAATTGCATCTATAACTAACTGTGGTTTAAAAGTAGTAGCTGCATTATCAAAATATATTAAATCTTTGTTGTTTAAAAGCATTGGAAATTCTTCTCTAATATCCATATACTCACCTCCCTAAATATATGTATCTAATAACTTTTTTTCTTCTTCTGTTAATTCTAAATTATTAACTAAAAATCCATAAGTGAGTAATTTAACACTATCATTATAGCTAATACCTCTACTCATAAGATATAACATATCATCGTTATTTACAGGACATATTATAGATGAATGAGTAGCTTCTGTATCATCATTACTAATTAACATTATAGGTCTTATAGTTGAATAGTTATCACCTAAATTAATTATTTTACTTGCTTGTTTTAATTTAGAATTACTAACATTTTTATATATTTTTTCTATAATATTAAATTCTTGTTTTTCATTATTAGATATTCCATGATTTCTAACTATACTAGTAGTATTTTTATCATTATGATTAATAGTTAGATTTTTTGTAACAGTACCTATCGTACTATAATAGTATTCTATTTTAGAGTTTTCATACAAATCTATATTTATATTACATATAGCATTTTTATTTTTACTATAATAATTAAATATTAAATTACTATTTTTATTTATTTCTATATTTATTTCTAATTTAGAATTATCTATATTACTTATAAGAAAGATTCTTTTATCTTCTTTAACTTTAATATTTATTTTAAAGTCTTTAATACTATCTAATTTAATGTACAAATCTTCTTTTATTTCTAAATCTAATTTATTATTTTTAATTTTTAAATTATTATTTAATTCTTTACCATCTACTATATTTAGTATATTCATTTTAACTTTTTTCCTTTATATCATTTGTACTAAATTTTGAAAATCCTTCTTTTTCTATTTCGAATGCAAGTGATGCATCAGATGTTTTAATTATTTTTCCATCTTTAATTATATGTACGTAATCTGGTTTTATATATTCTAGTATTCTTGGATAGTGTGTAATTATTATTAAGCTTGTATCTTTATTTTCTTTGATGTAATCTAACGTGCTTAAAGCTACTATTTTTAAGCTATCAACATCTAATCCTGAATCTATTTCATCTAGTATTACTAATTTTGGTTTTAATAATCTCATTTGTAATATTTCATTTTTTTTCTTTTCTCCACCAGAAAATCCTTGATTTATATTTCTATAAAGCATTCCATCTTTTAGTTTTAATTCTTTAGTTAAGTTTTCTACTTCTGTTGCGAATTTAAATAGGTTTAGTGGTTCATCGTTTTTTGAATCAACTGCAGCTTTTAAGAAGTCTATATTATTTACTCCTTCTATTTCTCTTGGGTGTTGGTATGCAATGAATATTCCTTTTTTTGCTCTTTCATCTACTTTTAGTTTTGTTAAATCTTCATCTAGAAATGTTATTTCACCACTATCAATTTTATAGTGATTATCACCCATTAAAACTCTAGATAAAGTAGATTTACCTACTCCATTAGGTCCCATTATGGCATGAATTTCACCAGGTTTTATATTTAAATCGAAATCTTTTAAGATTTGTTTATCTTCAACACTTACGCTTAGGTTACTGATTTTTAACATGGTGTCACCTCTTCACAATATGATTTTAACACTTTTTTAGTATTTTAACAATTATTTGTGTATATATTTGTCGTTTCAAAAGTTAATTAAAACAAGTAACTAATTGTTGCTTGTTTGTATTTCATTTGAATATTTTTGTAATAATTCTTTTTCCATTTTTTTCTTAGCTTTTTTAATTTCTGAAAATTCTCGTGATTTTCTATTAGATATTTTTAATTTATCAACCGGATATACACTAGATATATATAATTCCCTTTTTTTGGTTGGAGTCACCACAACAACTACATTTTCCATCAATTTTTTATAATATTCTATTCCATTTTTTGTAGTGTTATAAAAAACAAAATCCGGGTGTTTAATTACACTATCCATATTGTCCATAGTATAATTTAAACTTTCAATACTTTCATATTGTTCCGCATGTGAAGCAATATGTTTAAATAATCCAGCTTCTTGTAAAATTATTTTACCAGCTTGATCATCCAAATACCATTTTTTTGCAATTTCATTTGTTACTTTCCCCATTATTTTAACCATTCGTTTCTTTTTCATATAACACCGCCAAAACTATTATAATTAAAGGGCCACACCATAAAGGTATAGCCCTATGGAGTATAGGTAGATGCTCCTGAGTCTACATGTCTTCTTTCGAATATAATTCTACTCGGACTCCATACTTTCGTATAGAGCGTGCTGGGCGAAGTCTTTCCAGTCCTCAATACTCCTACAATTATTAAATCATTCTGATTTAAATAATTTTATCTTATTATGTCAAATTTCTTTGACAACTTCATTTTATTACAAAACAGAATTAAAAATCAACCTATTTTTTTAAATTTTCTGTTCCTTTTTTGAAGTACAGTTTACTATTATACTATTTTTTAGTAATTTGTCAATCAATTGTTGTTACATGATAGTATATGTTTGTAAGCTTTTTGTATATTAAAAGAACTACACCTTTATGATGCAGTTCTAATCTAGATATTTTATTTTGAACTTAGCTCTAAGTGATTAAACTTTTTATGCGATTATGGAACTATTATGTATGCTTTATTTATTAGTATAATTATACATAATATAAGTGATATGATATCAATTATGAAAAATATTTTATCCGACAAACTCATACTTTTAAATCCTGTATACTTTATATTTTTACTATGGTACTTTTTTAATGCGATTTTTGAAAACGATTTATCTAGATGCTTTTCACAATAAATCAATATAATCGGTTCTAAAATTCCTATTAAAGAAAATATAAAAGCAATGAGAAAGAAATAAAAATTTAAAAATAAACTACTTGGTACTACAATCAGCCATATAATACCTAATAATGGATCGTTAGTCGAAGTCCAATTAGAAGCTATCCAAAATGCATATGCATATAAAATAAGAAATATTGGTGATGAAACTTCAGCAATTTTAATTAATATATATAAGAGTTCATTTAAAAATCCTGAAAAATTATTTTTACTATTATCCAATCCATTTAGTTCATTTCTACAATTAATGCAAATATTTGAATTATCTTCGTTGTTCCACCCACAATTTTTACAAATTTTCATTTACCGTCACCTCCATATTTAGTATATAAATTTTATAATTTATAGTCAATATTAACATTTAAAATAGCAAAATGGTTTACAAACATATTAGCTAATTTAAAAATTTTAAAAATATTAATTTTTTCTTATGCATAGAACTAATGTATGATATAATTAGTTTACAGAAAAGTAATGCATATCAAAAACAGTTAATTCGGCGGAATTCCGCCAAATTAAAATCTAAACTTACAATGATATATATTCATTAGCTTGAATAAATTAAATACATAAAAAAATTATAATAATGTTAATAATATAAGGAGGTAATATATATGATACAAGATAAATTAAATACAATAAGTAATTTATTTGAAGGAAAAGAAATTAGAAGTATATGGAATAGTAAGGAAGGAGATTACTACTTTAGTGTAGTAGATGTAATTAGTGCATTAACTGACGCTAATATTCCAAGAAATTATTGGAGTGATTTAAAAAGAAAATTAAAACAAGAAGGAAGTGAACTGCACGAAAAAATCGTGCAGTTGAAAATGAAAGCACAGGATGGAAAAATGAGAGAGACTGATACTTTAAATACCAAAGGAATTTTAAGACTTGTAGAATCAATTCCATCGAAAAATGCAGAGCCATTCAAATTGTGGTTAGCAAATTTAGGTAGTGAAAGAATTGATGAAGTATTTGATCCAGAAATAGCTATTAAAAGAGCAATTAATTATTATAGAAATCGTGGATATGATGACAAATGGATTGAAACTAGTATAAAAGGAATATTAAACAGAAATAAACTTACTGATATATGGAAAGAAAATGGAATAACAAAAGATCATGAATATGGAATATTAACAAATGAAATATATAAAAGTTGGTCTGGTATGAAAGCAAGTGAA
>CANQLF010000024.1 GCA_947624635.1 uncultured Bacilli bacterium
CCCCCTTCAAGATGAGTTTTCCCATCATTTGAGTAAGATCCCAGATAGACTAACTGGTTGATAGGCTAGAGGTGGAAGCATAGTGATATGTTGAGCTGACTAGTACTAATAGATCGAGGATTTAACCCTATTTAATTTGGTGAATCACATTATCTTGTTTTCAGAGAATTATTTATTCTCTTGGCAAGTGATGATGGCAAAGTGGTCACACCCGATCCCATCCCGAACTCGGAAGTTAAGCACTTTTACGCCGACAATAGTGTAAGCGAAGATAGGAAATCGCTTGCTTTTTTTTTACGCCTAAAAAATTATTGAAAGACTTTAAAAAGTTATATTATTACTATAATATTGTTTTTGTTAATAACATTTATTGGTTTGTATATATCAATTCACAATTAAAGATTAAAGTGCTATAATATAGGTGAATGGAGTTGTTATTATGCAAAAATATTACTTTGTAGGAATTAAGGGTTCTGGTATGAGTTCACTTGCTCAAGTATTACATGATTTAGGAAATTATGTTATAGGTTATGATGACAATAAACATCATGCATATACAGAAGATGAACTTATAAAAAGGAATATTAAAATATATTATGAAACACCAAAATTGGATAAAGATTTTATAGTTGTTAGAACATCTGCTGTGAGAGATAATCATAAAGAAATAGTAAATGCTAAAAATTTAGGATTAGAAATTAAACAATATTTTGAATTATTAGGTGAACTTACAAATAAATATAAAACTATCGCTATATCAGGGTGTCATGGTAAAACAACTACTACGGCTTTGCTTGCTCATATTTTCTCTTCCACAGTAGGTTGTAGTTATATAATAGGTGATGGTACAGGTGTTGCTGATAAAAATAGTAACTTGTTTTTCATAGAAGCTTGTGAATATTATAGACATTTCTTAAATTATCACCCAACATATACAATCATTACAAATATTGAATTAGACCATGTTGACTATTATAAAGATTTAGATGATTATAAAAGTGCTTACCAAGCTTTTGCAGATCAAACAAAAGAAATGGTAATAGCATGGGGAGATAGTGATATAGTAAGAAGTTTAAACCTTAAAAATAAACTTTATTATGGATTTAACGATAATAATGATGTTGTTTGTAAGAATTTAGAATTAAAAGAAAATGAATCTTCATTTGGTGTATATATAAAAGGTAAGTATTATGATCACTTTGATCTTCCATTACTTGGAGAACATATGGTATTAAACTCACTAGCAGTTATAACAGTTTGTTATTTGGAAGGATTAAATAAAAAAGATATTGAGGAAAATATACATACATTTGAAGGAGCTAAAAGAAGATTCCAAGAAACATTTATAGGAGATGTTGTTACAGTAGATGACTACGCGCATCATCCAACAGAGATAGGTGCAACTATAAAAGCTGCACGTCAAAAATATCCAAATAAAGAAATAGTCGCAGTATTTAAACCTAATACATATTCAAGAACTAAAGAACTATATAAAGATTTCATCAATGCTTTAGATTTAGCTGATAAAGCATATGTTACAGATATAACTTGTGATAGGGAACTTCCTACAGAATTTCCTGGTGTTACGTCTGATTTAATAATAGATGGTTTAAAAAATGGAGAACATATTGGTGATGATTCAATAGATAAGTTATTAAAACATAAAAACGCTGTTCTATTATTTATGAGTTGTAAAGATATATATACAATGAAAGGAAATTTTGAAAAATTATTAAGGGAAGAAAAATAATGCGGGTAAAAATAATAAAAGTAGGTTATTTAGAAACCAATTGTTATTTAATTATTAAAAATAATCAATGTATAATTGTAGATCCTGGTAATGAGTTTGATAAAATAGAAGATACAATAGATAAACTTAACTTAGATGTTAAAGCAATATTTATAACTCATCATCATTTTGATCATATAGGAGCTTTAGATGAATGTATTAATAAATACAATGTTAAAGTATATGACTATAATGATTACATTAGAGATGACAAATTATTTACCTTAGATGATTTTAAATTCTATATGATTAAAACCATCGGACATAAAGATGATTTAATCACATATTACTTTAAAGATGAAAATATAATGTTTGTAGGAGATTTCATATTTAAAAATGATATAGGTAGATGTGATTTAGATAGTGGAAACTTTAACGATATGTTAAAAAGTATTGAAAAAATAAAAAAATATCCATTAAATACTAAAATATATCCTGGACATGGAGGGTATACTACATTAGAAAATGAAATAGAAAATAACAAATATTTTAAAAACATTTAAAGAGTAAAATTTTACAAATTTTAAAAATTGAAAAACATCAAATTTTAATGATTTGGTGTTTTTTCAATTTTTCAATTTACTATTTCCATTACTATAGTCAATAATAATACCCTTTTGAATATTATAAACATATACATTAAATTTAATACCTTTACCTTTATCTTCAACTGATTCAGCTTCCATTTGAATACCACTCGCAACTAAATTGTTACCTTCAAATATAGGTGTTACTCTATATAATACATGATTATTAGTTTCTTTAATATAATTTGCTACCTTATTTTCAAATTCTAACATTCCAACTGTATTAGTATATCTTGTACAAGTTATTAGATTTTTTTCATTTGCATTTTCACCAGATAATTGATAACCAATTAAATGACATCTATTATATAAATATTTTCCATCTACGATATCATATTTAACAGTATGCCATCCACTAGGTTTAATCATACCAATACTTCCTCTTTCAGTATTTGGCATAGTCTCAGTTCCAAGTAGGGCAAAAGCTACTCCACATCTACCAAGCATATCTAAATTACTATAGCTTTCAAATGTAGATTTGTTAAAATATTTTTCATCGAAATCAGGTTCATTGTCATTAATAATGACATAATCCTTACCATTATATTCAGGAATATCGCCTATATTATATGATGCATAACTAACAGGTATAATATTAGAAATAAAATTTGTTAAATCATCTTTAAAATATGTTGCGCCACCAATTCCTGATACAAGTATTAATGCACATACGCTCCCAATTATCTTATTTTTATTCTTACTCATTTATACCACCATACTTCTATATTAATCATATCACAAAAATTAATAAGAATCTTATTAGATTTTAACCATGGTATTATTTAAATTTTTTTCTTTTATCCCTTATATCATATAAATTTATTGCTCGTTTTAGTCCGTTTTCCTTTGCTAAATTTAAATAATAATCTGCAAGTTCATAATTTACATCTGTGCCCCTGCCATTGTAATAGAAATTAGCTCCTAAATCATATATAGCAGCAATATGTCCTTTATCAGCGCATTCTTTTATTATTTTAAATGCTTTATTATAATCTTGTTCTATTTTGCCAAGTCCAAAATAATAATAAGCTCCTATAACAAATTTTGCATAAACTCTTTCTACTTCGTTAGTATTAGGATTATTAATTAATTCAAGAATTTTAGGATAAGCATTTATTAAAAGTTCTTTTCCTTTGTTTTCATTTATTTTTAGGACGTCACCTAATCCTAATTCATAAGATATACCTAAAGAATAAGTACAAAGGGGATATCCCATATCAAAACCTTTTTGGTAATAGTATAATGCTTTACTATAATTTTGATCAGCTTCATTTTCTTCTAAATCATAACTTCTTCCTAATAAATAATATGAAAATCCTGAATTATGTTGTTTAAGTTCACTTAAATTAAATTTTATAATTGTCATAATTTATATTTCCTCCTTACGGTTATTTTTGAATTGAACATTATTCTAGTGATTCGATGCCTTTAGTTTCAATTAATAATTCATCAAAATCGGAAATATATTTTTGATCTTGTATAACTCTATATTTTTCATATTCATCGAGTGCTAGTTTATCTGCTATTTCCCTTGTAATTTTACCATTATCTTTTAAAATATTATATTCATTTAATTTTAAGAATAATTCTAGTTTTTCTTTCCATTCTTTCATAGAAATAATATGTCCTAACTTTACTTGTCTTTCAGCAAAATCTAAATACATAGATACAAGATTATTTAGTTCCTTAATTTCTTCTTCGTTTAAATAATTTTTAGCAACAACAACATCTGTTTCTAAAATTTTTCCATCAGGGGCATTTTTCCAAGTTTGAAGTCCCATATAATCTTTTTTTGAATCAACTCGGTTTTTTATAATTTCAGGTGCAGTCATTCCTGTAATAGCGAAATGTAGTTTATTTTGTACATTCTTATAAAATTCTTTCGTGATTTCACTATTTTTATCATAATCATAGCTGCATTCTTTATAAATATCTGTTATCTTTTGATAAAATCTTCTTTCGCTCGCCCTAATTTCTTTAATTTTAACTAATAATTCATCAAAATAATCTTTACCAAATTTCGGACCGTTCTTTAGTAATTCTGTATTTAATACAAATCCTTTTTTAATATATTCCTTTAAAGTATTAGTTGCCCATATTCTAAAGTCAGTAGCTTCCTTTGAATTAACGCGATATCCTACTGCAATAATAGCGTCTAAACTATAAAAATTCGTATTATAATTTTTACCATCTGAAGCAGTTGCTCTAATTTTTTGAGTAACTGAATTTTTATTCAACTCTCCACTTTTGAAAATATTTTGTAAGTGATAGGTAATATTATTTTCTGCTACATTAAAAAGTTCACCCATCGTTTTTTGAGTCAACCAAAAATCTTCGTTATCATATAAAACTTCAATTGTTTTATTTGTATTTTGACTTTGATATAAGACTAGATCTTTAAAATTATCTAACTTCATGTTAAAACCCTCCTTTATAGTTTAAAAATGTCTAAATAAATTATATCATTTTTTACATAACATTTAAATATTGATCATTTATTTAACAGGAATAAAATATTGAATTAATCTTGATGTTAAAACATAAAAATATTATAATAAATAAGTACAACATTAGAAAAGAGGTAAAAGAAGTGAACGAAACAATAATTAAACAAATAAGTACAGATTTAAATGTTAGTGAAAAACAAGTAGGTAGCGCTTTAAAGTTATTAAGTGAAGGTAATACAATACCTTTTATAGCCCGTTATAGAAAAGAAGTAACAGGATCTTTAGATGAAGAACAAATAAGAAGCATTTCAGAGATATATGAATATCAAGAAAACTTACTTAAAAGAAAAGAAGATGTAATTAGATTAATAGATGAAAAAGGATTATTAACTGATGAGTTAAAAGACAAAATTCTTTCTGCAGAAAAATTAGTAGATGTAGAAGATTTATATAGACCATTTAAAGAAAAGAAAAAGACTAAAGCAACAGATGCGATAAATAACGGATTAGAACCACTTGCTAAAATAATAATGTCTTTTAAATATAATGGAACAATAGAAGAATTAACTAAAAAATTCTTAAACGATAAAATAAAGAATAGTGATGATGCTATAATGGGTGCTAAATATATTATTGCAGAATGGATAAGTGATAATGCAGGTTATAGAAAATGGATTAGAAATTATACAAGTAGAAATGCAAGTATAGTTACTAAGCTTAAAAAAGGCGCGGTTGATGAGAAAAAAGTATATGAAATGTACTATGATTACAATGAACCAATAAAAAATATCAAAACACATAGATATTTAGCTATTAATCGTGGTGAAAATGAAAAAATACTTTCAGTATCACTAGATTTCGATAAAGATGAAATATATAAATATTTAGAAAGTAAACTTATTAAAAATGATAATAAAATATCTACTGATATAGTTAAAGATGCAATTAAAGATAGTTATAAAAGACTTATTGAACCAAGCATCGAAAGAGAAATTAGAAGTGAATTATTTAGTGTCTCAGAAGATAAAGCAATAGATATATTTTCTAAAAACTTAGAAAAATTATTACTTACACCACCTATGAAGGAAAAACAAGTATTAGGGTTAGATCCAGCTTATAGAACAGGGTGCAAACTAGCCGTTTTAGATAAAACAGGAAAACCACTAAATATAAGTGTTATATACCCACATGAACCAAAAAATGAATATGAAAAATCTAAAAAACAGGTACTAGATTTAATAGATAAATATAACATAGATATAATTGCGATAGGTAATGGTACTGCATCTCGTGAAAGTGAAGCTTTTATTGCAGATGTTATAAAAAGTGCGAATAGAAAAGTAGAGTACATTATAGTAAATGAAGCAGGAGCAAGTGTGTATTCAGCAAGCAAACTTGCAATTAGTGAATTTCCTGATTTACACGTTGAAGAAAGAAGTGCGATAAGTATTGCTAGAAGACTTCAAGATCCACTTAGTGAATTAGTCAAAATAGATACTAAAAGTATAGGTGTAGGACAATATCAACATGATGTATCAAGTAAAAAGTTAGATGAATCGTTAAACTTCGTAGTAACTAAATCAGTTAACCAAGTTGGAGTTAATATTAACACTGCTAGTGCATCATTATTAAAATTTGTATCAGGATTAACTAAAAAAGCTATAGATAAAATATTAGAATATAGAGATAAATATGGAAAATTTATGTCGAGAGAAGAAATTAAAAAACTTAAACTTATGAGTGATAAAACTTATGAACAAGCTATAGGATTTATTAGAATAATAGATGGTACTAATCCACTAGATCAAACAATAGTCCATCCAGAAAGTTATAATGTTGCATTAAAACTTCTTAAAGAATTAAATATTTCATTGGATAAAATAGGAAAAGAAGAACTAATTAATGCTTTAGATAATATTGATATAGATAGCTATACTGAAAAATTAGGTACTGATAAATATACTTTAGAAGATATAATTGAATCATTAAAACAACCATTAAGAGATCCAAGAGATAATTTTGACAAACCTATTTTAAAAAGTGATGTATTAAAAATAGATGATTTAAAAGTAGGAATGAAACTTCAAGGAACAGTAAGAAACGTAGTAGATTTTGGTGTATTTATCGATATAGGTCTTAAAAATGATGGACTTGCTCACATTTCTAAATTAAGTAAAGATTATATCAAACACCCACTTGAAGTAGTTAGTGTTGGTGATATAGTAGATTGTTATGTTGATGAAATATTTATAGATAAAAATAAAGTAGCGCTTTCATTAATTGAACCATAGAAAAAAGTGATGAGAAAAATCACTTTTTTAATTGTTTCTTTGTATTAAATTAAATATAGTTAGAAACATTATTTTTACATCTAAAACAAACGATACATTTTTAGCATACCAAACATCATATTCTATTTTCTTTTTATGACTTACTTTCCTTTTCCCATGCACTTGTGCATATCCTGTCATTCCAGGTTTAACTGTATATCTAATAGGATCAATATAATCTTTAGGTAATACTTCTCCTACAATAAATGGTCTAGGACCAACTAAAGACATATCACCTTTAAAAACATTAAAAAGTTGAGGAAGTTCATCTAAACTAGTATTTCTAAGTATTTTTCCAAACTTAGTTATTCTTTCTTCTCTATTAAGATTAGTATCTTTTACCATTGTTCTAAATTTGTACATATTATAAGGTTTCTTATTTTTACCTTCTCTTAATTGTTTATAAATTATTTCATCATGAATTGTAAATAATAAAATAATATATATTAATATAAATAATGGAGATAATACTATAATAAATAAGCTTGATATTATAATATCTAAAATTCTTTTAATTACTTTATACATAAATATCACTCTACCCAACATAAGAATATCATATTTTTTAATCTTTAACAATTATTCAATAGATCTGTTGTTATATGTTATCTTGTATTATTTTTTTGTTTTCTTTTAGCCTTTCGTCATTTGGATTCATTTCAATCGCAATATCTATATATTTTAAGCTATCTTCTTTTTTATTCAGCATAAAACAAACAATTGATAATAAATCATATATAGTAGAATCCCAGCAAAAGTTTTCATTTATATAACTTTTACTTTTAAATTTTATATTTAAAGCTTTCATAAGTAGTTCATACACTTCCCTGTAATTACCAAAACTGTATTCTAAAAATGCAAGTTCAACATAGCCTTCTCTAAGATATGGTGCTTCATCAATTGCTTTATTTAACCACATTCTAGCTTCATCGTACCTTTTAAGATTGATATATGCGCGAGATATAAAACGCATTGATGCACATCTTTCATCTTTCCATGTCGCACTTTTCAAATTCAGATGTTTTATCAAAGTATCGATACATTCATTCCATTTTCCATAGTACATATACTCTCTACCTAAGTAATGCATATTTCTATCATCTAGAGGACTTTCTTTAACTGATAGTTCTAATAATTTTAAATATTGACCTCTCGATTTAGTTAAATCTGGATAATGATTTAATGTAATACTATCACTAGTTTTAAATATTTCTTTATCTTTACCAGTATATTTTAAAACCTCATGGACTGGATGAACCCATTTGTAATCATTTCTAGAATGTATTTTATCTGTATAAAAACTAGTTGCAGGCTTACCATATTCATCAAAGCTCCAATTGTAATTATATCTAACTCTTTTAGTATCCTTATCCCAAATACTTTCTAATTCCTTTCTCCAACCTTTATCTAAAACCTCATCTAAATCAGTACAAACACATATATCTATATCTTTACTTACTTTATCTAAAGATTTGTTACGCGCAACATCAAACCTCCAAGGATCTATTATTTCTTTATACACTTTAACACCACGTTTTTTTAATTTTTCAAAAGTATCATCAGTTGAACCTGTATCTAAAACAACGATTTCATCAGCTTCATTCATAGAGTCTACCCATCTATCTACAAATTTACTTTCGTTTTTACTTATCGCATATACACAAATTCTCATTTAACTTAACCACCTTCTTTTTATTTTATGCTTTTAAATAACTTAAATATAATATGAATGCATATTAATTATTATGTTAAAAAGAAAAAACACAGCCAAATAGTTAATAGTAATTTCAAAGTGCAAATTAAAGTGCAAAGATTGCACTTTGAAATTGATTTTAAAGAAAATAAATGATATAATAATAATTATAAAGGAATGATTTATATGAGTAATAAAAAAAAGAATTGGAATTTGGAATTGTCTGAATATATTAAACAAGATGAACAAAACAAGCAAGAAAAAGCAGGAAATTGGGAAACTGCTATTGGACTTCAAGAAGTTGATGGATTAAAGCCTTCAAAATATTTAATAGATACTGCAAAAGAACATATTGAAGGTAACATTGATATTAAAGAAGCAAAGAAAAAAATAGATGAATATTATAAAGTATCTGATAACATTAAAAATGAAGAAAATGAATTAAGTGAAGAAGCAGATAAAGTTGCCGTTAGAATAACTGAAATTTTAGGTGAGAAAGCTTTTAATTTTAATGTTTTTGAACTTATTAATATACATTCAAGATTATTCAAAGGATTATACAAAGATGCGGGTAAGATTAGAGATTATAATTTTACCAAAAAGGAATGGATTTTAAATGAGGATACAGTAATTTACTCATCCTATGAAACAATAAGAGAAACTTTAGAATATGACTTAAATCAAGAGATAAACTTTTCATATAAAGATCTGTCATTAGAAGAATCGATAAAACATATTGCGCGTTTTACTTCTAATATTTGGCAAGTCCATCCTTTCTGTGAAGGGAATACAAGAACTACTGCTGTATTTATAATAAAATATTTAAAAACATTTGGATTTAACATAAATAATGATGTATTCGCAGAAAATTCATGGTATTTCAGAAATTCCTTAGTTAGAGCAAATTATAAAAATTTTGAAAAAAATATATTTGAAGATACATCATATTTAGAAAAATTTTTCTTTAATTTATTAAGCGATGCTGGCTATGAACTTAAAAATAGATATACTCATATAGATTACA
>CANQLF010000025.1 GCA_947624635.1 uncultured Bacilli bacterium
ACTTTTTGACTTCCAATCCCTTATATCTATTGGCTTTATTCACTTTTTTTATTTTTTAGTATGATTTTATCCTGAAATATTTTGGATATTACTTTTAATATTTTTACTTTTCTGATAAAATTATTAAGGAAAAGAGTGAAAAATATGGAAATTATAGAAAAAATAAAAGAATTGGCTAGAAAAGATAAAAAAACTATTGTTTTACCTGAATCAGATGATATTAGAACACTTAAAGCTGCAAGTATTGCGATAAGTGAAGATTTTTGTAATATTATTTTAATTGGTAATGAAGATGAAATAACAAAGAAATTTAATGAAAATAATTTAAGTATGGATAAAATTAAAATTATAGATCCTAATACCTATGAAAAGATAGATGAATTAATAAATAATTTTTATGAACTAAGAAAAAATAAGGGTATTACTTTAGAAGAAGCAAGTAAACTTATAAAAGAAAATTATTTATATTTTGGTAATATGCTTGTTAAAATAGGTATTGCAGATGGAATGGTTGCTGGTGCGATAAATAGTAGTGCGAATGTATTAAGACCTGCACTTCAAATACTTAAGACTAAACCTGACTGTAAAATAGTATCATCATTTTTCTTGATGGATGTTCCTAATTGTGAATATGGATCAGATGGTGTTTTTATCTATTCCGATTGCGGTATGATACAAAATCCAACTAGTGAAGAACTAGTTGAAATAGCTTTTGAGAGTGCGAATACTTTTGAAAAGTTAGTTGGTGATGTTCCTAAAGTTGCGATGTTATCTCATTCTACTTTTGGTTCATCAAAACATCCTGATGTGGATAAAGTAAGTAAAGCAGTAAAAATAGCTCATGAAAAATATCCTGAACTTATACTAGATGGTGAATTACAATTTGATGCAGCTGTTGTACCAGAAGTAGCTAAGAGAAAAGCACCACGTAGCATGGTTGCAGGATGCGCAAACACACTTATATTTCCAGATTTAGATTCAGGAAATATTGCTTATAAAATAACAGAAAGACTAGCTAAAGCTAAAGCTTATGGACCAATTACACAAGGTATATTAAAACCTGTAAATGACTTATCTAGAGGGTGTAATGAACAAGATATAGTTGGAGTAATTGCGATAACTTGTATTCAATGTGATTAGAAAAAGTATGAATAACAAAACTATTCATATTTTTAACGTATTTTATAAATCTTTTATTTTTTCAAAATTTTCTGGCAAAAACATATATTTCACAAGTTCCTGCTTTGTTATGCTTTTTATTTTATAACTATACTCATCTATAAGTTTTGATATATTATTTATGAATTTAGAATAACTATCTTTATCTGTAAAATATTTTATACATATTAATGATGCAAACAAATCTTTTTTACCTTGAACATAAACATTTGCTTTTTTTAATAAATTAAATTGATGATGATATTTTGTTGTTCTAATATTTATTTTATTATGAACAAATCCAAATAATTTATCATCATGACAACAAATATTTCTATAGGTAATTAATAATTCTAAAAATGTTTGAACTTCAAATACCTTTAAATTACTATCATTAACCAATTCTTTACATATATGATCTTTATCGTTGCTTTTCTGATTCATTATTAGGTCTCTAATCATACCAAACGATAAAACTTTTACTAATACCCAAATAGGTACAAACTTATATTGTTGTTTATAATAAGAAACAGCTTTATTAGTTTTACCATACCAATGAATTTGATCGTTTAATTTTTTAATAGTATCAGTTAAATATGGACTTGAAATATCATAATTATTTGGATCTATTAAGTCCAATTCTTTATACCCATATCTATTACAAAAATTATTCAGAAAAGTAGTTTTAACTTTCTGTTCTATTTCAAATAAAATTTCAGCAAATACTAATTTTAATTTTTTATCGAAATGATAAAGCTCTAATATATCTTCAAAATAAACATCGTTCCTATATTTCCCAAATGAATTTTTAAAAGGTTCTTTATATCCTGTAATAAAATAATAATTATTGTGTTTTAGTACTTCTTTCATTTTTTCTTCATTTTGTATGGACAATCCTTTATTTTTTATATTTTTAATAAGCTCATCAATACATAAAAAATCTTTTTGTTTGGTATTCATATATTCACCACCATATAGATATTCTTGTACTAATTTAAATTATCTAAAATATAGCATATCTATTTTTAAACAAAATTTAAAATTAATTTACCAGCACTAACATCTCGTGTTACTTGTAAAGTAATTATATAATATTTAAATAAAGGTTGTCAAGAAGTTAATTGATGTTTTTTAATTTTTTACTATAACTTTAAAAAGACTGACCTCACCTTAGTGATAGTCAGTTCTGAACGAGTGAAGAAGAATCTTCACATTATATAATATGAATAAAAGCTAAATAATTATACAAATAAAAAGACTGACACACCGTAGTGCTTGCCAGTTCTGAACTTCATCAACATTATATAATATTCACCAATATTTGTCAATCACCATACACAGAAAATCAGGACAATTAAATAATGCCCTGAAAAAAAAGACTTAATCGTCTTCATATTTTTCATATACAAAAAATTTATATAATTCAATATCTAATACTTCTGCTGCTATTGCCATATTCATAATAGATAAATGTTTACCTGATTTTTCAGATTCTATTTGTCTTATATAATCAAAAGACACATTCATTTTTTCTGCTAACTCTTCTTGAGTCATCCCCTTTTCTTTTCTATAATGCTTGATATTATTTCTAATAACATCAAAAACATTTTCTTTTACTACTACCATTTTTTACCACCAACAATATTTTCTCATAAACGAAAACAAAAATATGTGAGCTATTAGCTCACTAATGTGATATAATATCTAAGGCGAGGTGAGAATATATGAAAGAAATTATTATAAATAGTATCTTTAATGATAACTATATACACCCATCTTTAATATATAAATTAGTAAAAGAAGGTAAATTGGATTTATATATTAATAAATTAGATAAAAATAATTATAATAATTTTATAATGGTAATAGATAATTTTATTGATTATTTAGATTGCTCATTAAATATTAATCATGTATTATTATCTAATATTTTAGATATAATATTTTCTAAAGAAACAAATGAAATATTTTTAACTAAACACTGTATTAAAAGTAATAGAGAAATTCATAAAATAAAAAAGGAATATAAAAAAATAATATTAAAACCATTTAGAAGTAATTTAAAATTTGTTATAAACTATGATAGTGAATTAAAAAGGACTTTTAAAAAATTTAATGTAAATATAGATGATGATAAAAGTCTTTTTAATTTTTTAATAGATTCATCATTAGTAAGAAAAAATCATCAATATTTACTTTTTGATGATTATAATGAATATATTAATAAAAATATAGTATTTTATATTTATATGTGGAAGATATTGTTTGATAAATTAAATGAATATTATAATAATTAACAATTTTCTTCCACTGTTTTTTTAGGAAGTAACATTTTTACTTTTTTACCTACTTTTATTTCTACATCATTTGGAATTATTTGATTATCTCCGTCTAAATTCCAATTATCTACTGGAGATTTATCAAAATGTATTTTTATATTTGATACTTGATGATGTATTATTTGTTCATTATCAATTAATGATTTTTTATATAATGCCATTTCTGTTAATATTTTTATCATTTCCATTTTAGATATATTCGGTACAAATAATACTTCAAATTTTCCGTCGTTAAGTTTGAAATCTTTATACATTTCAAATCCAGCGAAACCTTTAGAGTTAGATATTGCGCCTAATATGCATTCTGTTTTATATTGTTTTCCATCTATTTCATATTCTATATTATATACCTCTGGTTTTTTTAAAGCTTGTGTTCCACCATATAAGAAGTATGCTGATTTTCTTATTGCTTTTTTTAATGGTTCTGGTGTATCTGAAGCTATGCAAGTTAAATAACCAAAAGCTGCAACATAACCAAATGGTATGTCATTTATTGTAAGTACATCTATTTTAGTTTCTTTTCCATCTAATATACTTTGTAATGATTCAATAGGATTGCTACTTAAATTAAATGTTCTTCCTAAATCATTCATAGTACCCATAGGTATGTGTGAAATAACACTTTTTTGTTCAACTTCACATATTCCTTTTATTATTTCATTAAATGTTCCGTCTCCACCTAATGAAATAATTAAATCAGAATCTTCATTTGCTTTTTTTACTGATTTTATTCCTTCACCAATACCAGCACTGTCATAAGTTTTTATAACATCAAATTTACTACTTAATATTTCCTTAAATTGTTCTATTACTTTTGTGTCTTTTACACCTGATGAATTTGGATTATAAATTATACTACAGGTCTTCATAAAAGAATCACCTTCTTCACACTTATATTTTAACAAAACCCATATTAAAAATCAACTTACGATGTTTATTTCTTATATCTAGGTTTTAGCTCATAACACTTTTACCTAATAAACATATATTAGAATAAGGAAACATTGTTTCATTAAGTTAAAATTTTGGGGGTGAGGAATTTGGGTGATGCATTAAATACTCTACCTATTGGTAGAAAGGCATTTGTTGATAAATTATTATCTTCAGGAAATGAAAGAAGAAGAATGTTAGATTTAGGTCTTGTTCCAAATACTTTGGTAGAAGCTTTATATAAAAGTCCTGCAGGTGATCCTATCGCATATCAAGTTCGTGGTGCGGTAATTGCGATAAGAAGTGAAGATGCTAAAAAGATTTTGATTAATAGTTATGAATAAATTATATTAGGGGGGAATATAATGGGACTTACAAGTAAAAGTACAGGACTTAGCGTGGTTAGTGATGAACTCATCGATTTGAAATTTAATATTTCAGAAAAAATAATTGCTTTAGCTGGTAATCCTAATGTTGGAAAAAGTACTGTATTTAATGAACTTACTGGTCTAAATCAACATACTGGTAATTGGCCTGGAAAAACTATCGCAAACGCAAAAGGTTATTATAAATATAAAGATAAAACATTTACTTTAGTAGATATTCCTGGAACTTATTCATTAATGGCTAATTCACCTGAAGAAGAAGTCGCAAGAGATTTTATTTGTTTTGGTAATCCTGATGTTACGATTGTTGTAGTGGACGCAACATGTTTAGAAAGAAATCTTAATTTGGTTTTACAAGTTTTAGAAGTTACTAGTAATGTAGTTGTATGTGTTAATTTAATTGATGAAGCTAAAAAAAAGAAAATTGAAATAGATTTTGATAAATTATCAAATATACTTAATTGTCCAGTTGTGGGTTGTAGTGCGAGAAATAAAATTGGTTTGGATAAATTACAGGAAGAAGTTTATAAACTAGCTTATAATGATAAAGAAAATAAAACTTACAAAATTAAATATTGTGAGGAAATAGAAAATTCTATTGAAAAAGTAGAAGATGTTTTAAAAAATATTGTTAAAGATAAAATAAGTTCTAGATTTTTAGCTATTAAGTTATTAGATTTAGATGATACTTTAGAAAAATCTATTAATAATTATTTAGGTTTTAATATAATGGATGATATTAAGGTTAAAAATATTTTAGAAGAAGTTAAAAAAGAATTAGATGATAATGGGATAAAGCCATATTTATTAAGGGATAAAATAGTATCTGAAATAATAGTAAATAGTGAAGAAATATATAAAAGATGTGTTACTTTAAAAAATGAAAAATATAAAGATAGAGATAAAAGAATAGATAAAATATTGACATCTAAAATAACAGGTATTCCAATAATGATACTTCTATTTGCATTTATATTTTGGCTTACTATAACAGGTGCGAATTATCCATCCGAAGTACTTAGTAAATTTTTGTTTTACATTCAAGATAAGTTGTTAGAATTTTTTAACTTTATTCATGCACCAAGTTTTGTAAGTGGAATTTTGGTTATGGGTGTATACAGAACTTTAGCTTGGGTTGTATCTGTAATGTTACCACCCATGGCGATATTTTTTCCTTTGTTTACACTACTTGAAGATTCCGGTTTTCTACCAAGAATTGCATTTAATTTGGATAAGTTTTTTAAGAGTGCCTGTGCACATGGTAAGCAAGCGCTTACTATGATAATGGGTGTTGGATGTAATGCTTGTGGGGTTATTGGATGTAGGATTATAGATTCACCTAGAGAAAGATTGATTGCGATATTAACTAATAATTTTATGCCATGTAATGGTAGATATCCTACTTTAATTGCGATAATTACTATGTTCATTTCAGGTGTATATTTTACAGGTACATTGTCTAATATATTTTCTACTATACTTTTAACTTTACTTATTATTTTGGCAGTTATTATGACTTTATTTGTATCAAAAATATTATCTAAGACCTTACTTAAGGGAATGCCTTCATCATTTACACTAGAGCTACCACCATATAGGAAACCTCAAATAGGAAAAGTATTGGCAAGATCTATAATGGATAGAACTTTATTTGTTTTAGGTAGAGCATTTGTTGTAGCTGCTCCTGCTGGTTTAATTATTTGGCTTTTATCCAACGTGTATATATCAGGTAGTAGTATCTTGTCTTACTGTACTGCATTTTTTGATCCATTTGGTAAGTTAATTGGTTTAGATGGAGTTATTGTTATGGCCTTTATTTTAGGTTTTCCAGCAAATGAAATCGTTATTCCAATTATTATTATGAGTTATATGGCTACTGGTAACTTAATAGACTTTGATAATTTATCTGCACTTAAAACCTTACTTATAGATAATGGATGGACCCTTACTACTGCGATATGTACTATGGTAATGTGTTTGTTTCACTTTCCATGTGGAACTACTTGTCTTACGATAAAAAAAGAAACAGGTAGTTTAAAATGGACGATTGTTTCAATACTTTTACCAACTGTTATTGGAATAAGTTTATGTTTTATAATAGCAACTATTTCTAGAGTTATTAGCTTGTTTTAAAAAATATCAACAATAATTTAGTTAATTATTGTTGATATATATTTTTTAATTTCATCATCTTTAGCATTTTCAATAAAATATTCTTTAAAATTTTTACCGCTTATTGTTTGTTTTAAAAAATCTTGATCTATATTTTTTAAAATATCTATCATATTAGTATGAGTAATTTTCTTTACGTCATCTAATATTTTTTTATTTCTTTGTTCTGGTATGACCCTTTCTTTTGGATAACCTTTACCAAATTCTTCTTTAAATAAATTATCGAAAATATCTTTAAGTTTTAATTCACTACCCCATCCAAAATCTTTAGCAAATGGTATCGCAATAGCATTTCCATTATTTATTTGTCCAAAAAGATATGCATCTAAACTATCTGTAATATGACCACATAATACATTAGGAAATGAATTACAAGCAAGCATTGCACCTTCTCCTGTTCCACATCCAGTTATGACAAAATCTACTGCTTTACTATTTAATAATATCGCACTGAGTAGTCCTACTTGAACATAGGTTAATTCGTTATCTTCTATATCATACATACCATAATTATAAACTGTATGCCCATATTTTTTTGATACTTCATCTAAACATTCATAAATCATTTTATTTTTATCAGCTTGACTATTTTCATTTATTAAAGCAATTTTCATATATTTCACCTCAAGTCCATTTTATCATCTTTTTATCTTTTTTTAAATTATCTTTTTATTTTAGGACATACTCCTTCATATGGTTCATAAAAACAATGATTTTTGTATCTACCTGAAAACTGTTGATTATACCAAATATCTACGCATTCTTCTCCTTCAGCTGGTGCATAAAACCATAGTGCATTAGTTGCAGGATAATAGTATTCTCCTCTTAAAACACGTCTAGCTAATTCTTTTTCTCTTTCTGTTGCTGCTGATTGAAATAAAGGACTATATACACCGCTAAACCCTCCAGGTGATTGATATGCGACGTCATAAATTGTTCTAACATCTTTAAAATCTAGACATTCGACTAAAGCTCTATTTACAATTACATTTCCTACCATAAGCATTCCAAGTTCACCTTCACCTACTGCTTCTGCTCTCATAAGCCTTGCAAGTAAATCCACATCTCTTTCTGTATATGCAATTACACCATTCATCATAAGTATCACCCTATTAAAAATATATGTATTTTAATTATTTTTATGTTATGGTTGATTTTTATGTTATGCTTATGTTATAATTTTATTGTTTTGAAAGAGCTTATAGGGGATTAGTTAAATGGTATAATAGGAGTCTCCAAAACTTTAGTTGGGAGTTCGATTCTCTCATCCCCTGCCAGAGAAATTATTTGCTTTATAGCAATTTATAATATATTATCAGAGAATACGAAAAAAATAGCAAAGGTATTGACGTTTATCCAAAAATCAGTACAATTGTAGATGTCTAGTACTGACAGCTAAATTTAATTTAGTGCGTCAGTTTTTTTTAACTATTGATAGATTTAACTTTCTTGATTTATATTTTCAACTTAAGTCAAAAGTTATGCCGATTGGTGATTATCATATTAATTTTAAAATGACAAAATTATCAAATAAGAAAAAAGAATTTACAATAAAGTGTTTTAATCTTGATGAATTTAGAAAAGAAAAAACTATTAATAATATGAATAGCAAATATGAATTAGAATAAATATTGTTATATAGTTATATTAAATATTAACTATATTGTAGTATAATAATTAGTGAAAAAAATAGTAATTTGTAGGAGTGTAAAATTATGAAAAAAGTAATTTATATAATATCAACATTATTGAAAAGTTTATTATTATTGTGGGTACCAATATTATTAATTGAAGAAACATTTTTATTAAATTACATTGATGCAGGAATTTATGTGTTTTCACTTATTATAAGTATTTTATGTTTAATTATGTATATTAAAACTTACAAAAATATAAATAAAAAACAAATAAATTGTTATTTATATAATATAATCAATACAATATTATTAGTAATTTTTAATATAGCATTAGGATATTTATTTCTAAATTTAATAGATTTAAATGTATTTCATCAGTGTTTAGGAAGTGGATGGGATTGTTTTTTGTTTGGTATAGAATATTTAATTATTGGAATTGAATATGCACTTTTTTCAGTAATAACATTAATAATATGGTTAATTGTGAGATTAATTAAATATTTAAATTCAAAATAAATTAAATTACAATTTATATTAGTAAGAGAAATAGTAATTTGTAAAAATGGAGGAATTATGAAAAAAATTTGGAAAGAAATATTAATATTAACAATACAATTATTTTTGTTTTATATTGTTCCTTTATTTGCAGGAGTGACAGAAATGGGTTTAGTATTATTACTTATAGTTGGAACATTTATTCTTTCTATAATAATATCTAGTATATCTAAAGAAAAATTAAAATATTTTTATCCCTTAGTCGTTTCAATATTATTTATACCATCAATCTTTATTTACTATAATGAAACAGCTTTAATTCAAATAGTTTGGTATTTTGTTGATTCTTTGATTGGTTTAGTAATAGGAACAATTATTTATAAATTAACTAATAAATAATT
>CANQLF010000026.1 GCA_947624635.1 uncultured Bacilli bacterium
ATCTCTCAATATGTTAAGAATAATTTCATTGTTAATCTTTCTAAGTATTTCATTTACTGCTCAGTCGCAGTATTATCTGCTCGGGACGGGAGCACAGCAATTGGGAAACGGCGAAATACGCTTGACTAATGATGAAGATAGCGAAGTTGGAGCATATAAGAGGAGAATAAAAAAATGAAAAAAGAAGTGACTATGGATAATTGGAATAGAAAAAGAGCTTTTAATATTTTTTCTAAATTTGATGACCCTTATACAGGTATTACAACAATTTTAAATATAACTAATTTAGTTTTATTATCAAAAAAAGAAAATAAATCTTTTTACGGAACTATGTTGTATTATATTTTATTATCAATGAATGAAATCGAAGAATTTAAATATGGATATGGAAAAATAAATAATACAGAATGTGTTTGCAAATTTGATGAATTAGCAGCAACTGTTACCGTATTGCAAAATAATGGTGAACTTAATTTTACTAGATACATTAAGTTCGAACACGAATATGAAAAATTTATGAATTATTTTAATCAAGCTAAAATAGATGCAGAATCTGGAATAGAATATTATAAAATAGATGATTTGGATAATATGAACAAAATACAGGTAACTTGTTTACCTTGGATAAGATTCACTAACTTTAAGAATGCTGTAAATTTTTCAGAAAAATCAAGCAAACCTAAAATATGTTGGGGAAAATATTATACTTTAAACAACGAATTTTATATAGATTTCTCGATTTTGGTTAACCATGCTTTTCAAGATGGATATCACATTTCTCAATTTATAAATAATCTTACTAGAAATATTAATAATATAAAAATTAATTTAGAGGAAAAAGTTTATGAAAAAAGAAAAAAATATAATTAAAGTTAATAATAAAGAATTTAAATATTATGTTTATTATCCAGACAATTTTAAAGAAAAAATGCCATTATTATTATTTTTACATGGGATAGGTGAAAGAGGAACTAATTTGAATGATATCGAGAAATATGCACTGCCAAAATATATGAATAAATTTGATATACCATATATTGTTATTGCTCCACAGTGTTTTAGTGGAAATTTTTGGGATTATCATTTGAGGGATATTGAAAAGATAATTAGTAAGGAATATAAAAAATATAAATTTGACAAAAACAATATATATGTTTTAGGATCAAGTATGGGAGCTTATGGGGCTTGGAATTATTTAATACAACGTCCAGATATTTTTAAAGGAATCGTTTCTGTAGCTGGAGGTATTATGTTACCAATAAAAGAAAATTTAGATGTAATAAAAGATAAACCAATATTGATTTATCATGGTGATAAAGATAATATAATTGATTTTAATGAAAGTATTGATGCATATAACAAGCTTAAAAATATAGGAGCAAAAAATATTGAATTAAAAATAATCGAGGGTGATAATCACTATTTGTCTTCACATGCTTTTAAAGATAAATATATTTATGAGTGGATAGAAAAAAACTCAAAAGGAGAATAAAAAAATGAGAGTAGTAAGTATAGGAGATTTAGTTACAGATTATTATTATAAAAACAATAAATTATTAGGAGTTAATGGCGGAATGACTTCTCATAACATCATTGCCAATTTATCAAAATTCGGTATATCAACATCAGTATCCGGAGTTTGTGGTAATGATGATGCTGGAATGATTTCAATAAAGAGTTTAGAAGATTTAAAGGTTGATGTATCAAATATAAAAGTTCTAAATAATGTTAAAACTCGCTGTTTTCATGTATCATATTTTGATTCTGATGGTAAGCTTTCGTTTACTTCAAAAAAAAGATGTCCTTTTTGTAATATTAAGAAATGGTATGAAGAAAGTTTAATTGACTGTAATGATATTATTAATAACATTAAAGATGATGACATATTAGTTTTTGATAATCTTAATGAAAAAAATCAGAATATAATTGATAATACTAATAATAAGAAAGTCATTGATTTGGGACAATATTTTGAATTTGAAAATTTGGAAAATTCAAAAATAATAGAAAAGATAAAAGGAAAATTTAATATTATAAATTTTAATGAAAGAGTATCAAATTATTTAATAAAAAAATTAAATTTACAATGTGATCTAGATATTTTTAAATTATTACAACCAGAATTTATGACCATTACAAGGGGAAGTGATGGGGCTAGATTTATTTATGATGATAAAATATTTGATTTTACTTTACAAAAAAAGGCAGATGTTATTGATTCTACCGGTGCAGGAGATGCCTTTATATCTAGTATAATAAAAGATTGGATAGATAATGATTTAAAATTTGAAATTAGTAAATTTACTAAATGGTATGATAATTCTAATAAGTTGACTTTTAAAGTTGTAAATAAAATGGGTGCTAGAGGGCATTTAAAATCTTTATATAAGATTAAAAAAATAGATAATTGTTGTACATGTGAAAAATTTGAAGTTGTTTATAGAAAACAAATAAAAAGATGTAATATAAATATAAATAATCTAAAGTCTAGACTAAAAAATGCTATAAATTCTAATTCGGTAATAAAAATTAATAATATTAACTTTAACGAATCAGAAAATTATCTTTTTATTGGTACTGGTGGTTCTTTTGCTGGAGCATATTTTGCCTCAACAATTATTAATCAACTTTATGGTTGTAACACTTATGCAATTTATCCAAGAGATGTTAATTATAGAAACAATAAAAAAATTAATAAAGTAATATTATTTTCTTATTCTGGAACAACTGATGACATAATAAATAGTGTCTCAAATTTTTCCGATGAGGATAAATATATTATCACTAAAGGTGAAACAAAAAAAATAGTTTTAAAAACTGGCATTAAAAAAGATAATATATTAAGTTATAGATCTGCTTCAAATAAAAGTAGAGAAAGAGGATTTTTATCGTTTGAAGGAGCCGTTGCTCCTGCTGCAATATTTTTAAAATATTATTATGATAAAATTGATCCAAATTTTGATTTAGAGTTATTTATTAATGAATCTTTTGATTATTGGAACAATTATTTTGAAAATGCTTTCAATAACACAGATATAAAAAAAATGATATCAAAGGGAAATATTATAAATATATTTAAGGGAGATTACTGTAATAGTGCTTGTTATGATTTAGAAAGTAAAATTATCGAATCTGGAATATTAAATTGTATTATACATGAGAAAAAAAACTTTTCTCATGGAAGATTTATAAATTATGAAAATTTAAATAATAAAAATTCAATATACTTTAAGCAAAAAACAACTAGTAAATATGAACAAAAACTTTTGGAGTATCTAAAATTAGGTAACAATTTTGTTATAGAAAGTAAGTATAACGGGTTATTATGTGAATTTGATTTGTTAATAGCTTCTCAATTACTAATTTGTTTTATAGGAAAAATTTTAGATATTGATGTTTCAAAGCCAAAATATTCTGAAGATTCTATGAAAATATATTTTTATAAAGGCGAGTTATAAATTATTACTTGATATTTAAATAAAACTAATATCATTAAAACTGAAGGGGGAGATAAAATTGATACAAAATTTTGATTTTCACATACATACAAAACATTCAGATGGAGAATATAGTGTAGAAGAGATAATAAAAAAAATCAGAGAATTTGGAATTAAATATTTTTCAATTACTGATCATGATAGCATAGAATCAATAAAAGAAGTTAAAAAAAATGATTTAACTGGATTATATTATATACCGGGAGTGGAGATTAGTTCTATTTTAGATAATAAATATAAAATGCATATTCTAGGTTATTTTATTGATGACAAAGATAAAGATTTAAACGAAATATTAAAAAAATTAGAACAAGCAAGAAAAGATAGATTTTTGGAACTAGCAAATGGCATAAAAGAAAATTACGGATTTTATATTCCTTACAATGAATTAGAAGAAGTGATAAGTAATGTTAAAATTCCTGGGAAACCTCATTTAGCAAAATTAATGGCTGAACATAACTATATTTCAAATATACCAGATGCATATGAAAATTATTTGGATAAAATAAAAACTAAGACATCTAGTAAATTACCAGCAGATTTAGTAATAAAAACAATTAAAAAAGCCGGTGGTATTGCGATATGGGCACATCCTAAAAAAGTTGAGAATAAATATAATATAAATTTTGAAAGCTTAATTCCACATCTTAAAAAATTAGGTTTAGATGGTATAGAAGCGTTTAATTCTTTGCACACATATGATGATTCTATTAGATTTTTAGAATTTTGTAAACAAAATAATTTAATTGTTAGCGGTGGTTCAGATTATCATGGACCAAATATAAAACAGAAAGTCAAACTTGGTGTAATATATAATTCTTCTTTAGAAAAAAAGGTAGGACTATCAAATATAAATATTATAAAAAATAACGATTGTAGAGATATTAACTATCATAATATTAGCAAGTTAAATAATATGATAAATTTTATTAAAAAGCAACTAGATGAAAATATATTACCGTATATATATGAAAAAAATCTTATGGTTAATGACGGAAATGATATATATAAAGAATATATAAATATTAATTCAGATTTAAAAAAATTAGAAGAAAAATATAAGAATAAAATTTTAACTCAAAATGAAAGCATCGAAATAATAAAATTGTATAACAGAATGATACAATTGATTAATATTGTTTCCAAAACTAAAAATAGTGATGCAAATAATCAATATAAATTAAAAAATTAAAGTGATCTTATAATGAAAATTGAAAATAAATGTGAATATATAAATAGAAGTTAATATATGATAGAATTAACAAAATAAAATATTAAAAACAGTGAGTATACATCTATTTCCAATTAACTCTAATCATTAAAAATTTTTGATATTAAAAGAATGTTTATTAGATAAATTGAAAGGAATTGTTTTTATATGGAGAACGATAAAAATTACAAAATTAGAACCCTAGAATTATTAAAAAAAACAATGCTTGATAATGATTTTAGTTATGATATATATTTTCGTGTTGCCGTTATATATGAATATATAAGCGGTAACGAAAACATATGGGAACTTTACAATAAAATGCAACTTACTAGAGCTAATCAAATTAGTGTTATTCCAAGAGAAATGATACAACATAAAAATTCTTTTATTGATTTAATAAATAGCTTTAAAAATTGCGGATTTGATCCATCTCATCCTATTTTGACTAATGATAAATTAATGGTTATAGATGGTGCTCATAGATTAGCTTGTTCATTATATTTTAAACTTAATTATGTGATAATTCAAACAAATCAGAAATTTAAAAATTATATTCCAAATGAATATACAAAAGAATGGTTTGAAAAAAATAATCTTAAAGAATGCATTCCATATGCAGAAACAATTAAAAGAAAGATAAGGATGTATAAAAATGTACAAAAATAAAAAAATATTAGCCTTTATTCCAGCGAGAAAAGGTAGTAAAAGAATTCCAAATAAGAACCTTGTATTAATAAATGGTATACCATTATTTCAATATAGTGTTGATGTAGCAAAAAAATCAAAATATATTGATTCAATAATCGTAAGTACTAATTCAAAAAAAATATTAAAAACAGCTCATAAATTAGGATGCATAGAAAATAAATTAAGACCTGACAATCTTTCTACTGACAATTCAAGGATAATTGATGCTATATTATATGAAATAAAAGAAAATAATTTATCTCAATACGATGTGATTGTATTATTACAACCAACATCACCACATAGGACGGTAGATATTCTTGATAAAGCAATAGAAAAATTTTTCGAATTTGAAACATCATTGATTACTGTAGTAAAAGCAAAAGAACATCCAATATTTATGAGAAAAATGGTTAATGGAAAACTTCAAAAAGTTTTAAAAGAAACAACAGATATTAGAAGTCAAGATTTATATGATGTTTTTAGGATAACTGGAAATATATATATAAATAACATAAAAGACTTAAATGACAAAACTGTTTTAAATGAAAATGAGATTCCTTTTGTTTTAGATAATGTTTTTTCTATCGATATAGATACAGAACAAGATTTAGAAGAAGCCAAAAAGATAATGGAGTGATAAATATGAAGGTTTATATGTTTCACTATGTTGAAAAAAATTTCCCATACTATCATTTTGACAAAGATTTATTTGAAAAAAAGTTAGTTGAAATAATTAAAAACAATAAAATAATTTCCTTAAAAGATTTGGATAATGCTATTACTAATAACAAAATTCTAGATGACAACTATGTTATGTTAACCTTTGATGATGGAACAAAAGATCACTATTGTTATGTAAGTAAAATTTTAAATAAATATGGGTGCTCTGGATTATTTTTTATAACCTCTAGTATTTTTGATAATAAAGTATTAAATATTCAGATATTACATAAACTTTTATCTCTTAATAAATTTGATGAAATGTATGATATATTACTAAGTGAATTAAATAAAATTAATTATCCTATAGATAATATAAATATTAAAAGTACCTTTGACGATAAAAAAGTAGCAGTTTTTAAACAATTGTTACAATACAAATTACCAATTGAAATAAGAGATAAAATCCTTAAAATTCTAATAGCCAAATATAATATTTCATCAGACTGTAATGATTACTATATAAATATAGAACAATTAAAAGAAATGAAACAAAATGGAATGTATATTGGACTACATACTAGATCTCATCCTAATTTGGCATTACTTAATTATGAAGAGCAATTAGAAGAAATTTATAGTAATTTATTAGTGCTAAAAAATAATGATTTAGTTGATGATAAGCTTCTATCTTTAGCTTATCCTTATGGATGTTATAATAGTGATACAATAAAAATTTTAAAAAAGTTAAACATTAAATATGCTTTTAAAGTTTCTACTGATAATAGTGAAAATCTTTTTGAAATTAATAGGATTGATTGTAACGTATTAAAGAGGTGACGAAAATATGAATAATTATATAAAAATTTCTGGCAGGAAAATAGGAAAGGATTTTTTGCCAGTAGTCATTGCAGAAATTGGTATAAATCATAATGGAAGTTTAAAAGTGGCAAAAGAAATGGTAGATGCTGCTTATGAAGCAGGTGCGGAAATTGTCAAACATCAAACTCATATAGTAGAAGATGAAATGAGCACAGCAGCAAAAAAGGTTATTCCTGGAAATGCTGATATATCAATTTATGAAATCATGGAAAAAGCAGCATTAAATGAAGAGGATGAAACTGAACTAAAAAATTATGTTGAATCAAAAGGTATGATTTTTTTAAGTACACCATTTTCTCGTGCTGCAGCAGATAGACTTGAAAGAATGGACGTTAAAGCATATAAAATAGGTTCTGGAGAATGTAATAATTATCCATTAATAGAACATATAGCAAAATTTGGTAAGCCTATGATTATATCAACAGGCATGAACAATATAGAAAGCATTAAAAAAACTGTAGAAATAGTTGAAAAATATAATGTTCCATATGCATTACTTCATACAACTAATTTATATCCTACAAAATTTGAACAAGTTAGATTAGGAGCAATGATGGAATTAAAAGAAAATTTTCCAAATGCAGTATATGGATTATCAGATCATACAGTAAACAATAATTCTTGTTTAGCTGCAGTTGCACTTGGTGCATCAATTGTAGAAAGACATTTTACTGATACAAAGGATAGAGTTGGTCCTGATATTGTATGTTCAATGGATAAAAATGAATTAAAAGAATTAATAGAAGGAACAAAACAAATTCACAAAATGTTAGGTGGTAAAAAAGAAGCTTTAAAAGAAGAACAAGTTACAATAGATTTTGCATTTGCTACAGTTGTAACTATTAAATCAATAAAAAAAGGAGAAAAATTAACAGAAGATAATATCTGGGTAAAAAGACCAGGAAACGTTGGAATTTTAGCAGAAGAATATAATAAACTACTTGGGATGAGGACGAAATGCAATATTAAAAATGATACACATATAACTTGGGATATGATTGAAGAAGATATATAATAATAAAATTAATTTTAGGAGGTTAATATGCTTTGCTTAGGAATTTTATGGAATAGTGTAATAGATTATAAAAACGATGTATTGCAAGATATTGAAAAATATGCGACAATTATAAAATGTATATCACTTGATTTAAAGGAAGACTACGAACAATTTGTTAGAGATATATATAATCAAGATGACATTGCAAAATGGAAAGTAGATAAAAAAATTGAGACTATGTTTAAATCAACTAATAGTAGAAAAGTATTAGCTTTAATTATGGATATAGAAACAAATACTTCTTATTATCACAAATTAAAGAAAAGAATGGTTTATACTAATTTAGAACAGATGAAAATAGATATTAGAGAAAAATATAGTAAATATATACCATACTATTTTTTCGATAATGTATTTCATGTTACAGATGATGAAAAAGAATTTCAATTGGATTATAAAGTTCTTCAAAAATATAATATTGGAAAATATAAGATTGTAGATGAAGATGAAAAAAGAAATAGTAAGGTTAAAATTAAAAAATATGATATTAAGTGACAGAATTAAAGATAATTTTGTAAATAAAGATACTTCATTACATATAAATTTTCCAAAAAAGAACCTATTAATTGAAATAACAAATTTTTGTAATAATAAATGTATTTTTTGTTATAATCATTGTATGAAAAGAAAAAAAACATTTATTGATGAAGAATTATGTATGAATATTCTTAAAGATGCATTTAATAGTGGTTGTCGCGAAGTTGGATTTTATGCTACTGGTGAACCGTTATTGAATAAACAATTAAATAAATATATCAGCTATGCTAAAAATTTAGGCTATGAATATATATATATAACAACTAATGGAATACTTGCTGATATTGATACTGTGAAAAAATTATATAATGCAGGACTTAATAGTATAAAATTTAGTATTAATGCAATAAATAAGGAAGATTATATTTTTGTACATGGTACAGATAATTTTGAAAAGGTAATGAAGAACCTTGAAGATGTATATAACTGGAAAAAATGTGAAAATGTAAACATTAAAGTTTATGTATCATATATAGCTACAAAATATACTTATGATAAAAATAAAATAAAACTATTATTTAATGATAAATGTGATGAAATAGTAATTATGAATGCCATAAATCAGGGTGGTTTAATTCCAGATATAAAAGATAAATTATCGGTTGATCCAAAAGTAAAACTAGATAATAAATTTAATTTGCCATGTAACTATCCGTTTAATTCTATAATAGTAACAGTTGAGGGTTATTTAACAGCATGTTGTATGGATTTTGAAAACTTATTGGCTTATGCTGATTTAACAAAAGAAAATATAAAAGAAGCTTTTAATAATGAATATATAATGAAACTTAGGGAAAAACACATCAATGGTAA
>CANQLF010000027.1 GCA_947624635.1 uncultured Bacilli bacterium
TCCTTAGTTTCCACCATTTTTCTTGATGATTTCTTCACTGATGTTCTTTGGCACTTGTTCGTAGTGATCAAATGTCATTACGAAGTTTCCTCTACCTTGTGTATTAGAACGTAAGCTAGTAGCATATCCAAACATTTCTGCTAGAGGTACCATTGCAGAAAGCATTATAGCATTTCCTCTAGTTTCTTGTCCAAGTGGCTTACCACGTCTTGATGTGATATCCCCCATTACATTTCCAAAATATTCTTCTGGAGTTGTAACTTCTACTTTCATTATAGGTTCTAATAGTACAGGCTTACATTTGTTTTTAGCTTCTTTTAAAGCCATTGATGCAGCAATCTTAAATGCCATTTCTGATGAATCGACATCATGATATGATCCATCAAATAATGTTGCTTTAACATCTATCATAGGATATCCTGCTAAAACACCAGTTTGCATTGCTTCTTGCAATCCTTTATCTGTTACTGGTATATATTCACGAGGAACAACACCACCAACAACTGCATCGACAAATTCGTAACCTTTTTCTGGGTTTGGTTCGAATTTAACCCAAACGTGTCCATATTGTCCACGACCACCTGATTGTTTAATGTATTTACCTTCACAATCGGCAGCTTGTGTTAAAGTTTCACGATAAGCAACTTGTGGTTGACCTATGTTTGCTTCAACATCAAATTCTCTTTTCATTCTATCTACTAGTACATCTAAGTGTAATTCACCCATACCAGCGATAACAGTTTGACCTGTTTCATGATCTATATGAACTTTAAATGTTGGGTCTTCTTCAGCTAATTTTTGAAGTGCGACTGACATTTTGTCTTGGTCAGCTTTTGATTTTGGTTCAACAGCTAGCTGAATAACAGGTTCAGGAAATACCATAGATTCAAGTATAACAGGCTTTTTTTCATCACATAAAGTGTCTCCTGTAGTAGTATTTTTAAGACCTACTGCAGCAGCTATATCTCCTGTATATACTTCTTGTATTTCAGTTCTGTTATTAGCATGCATTCTTAAAATACGTCCGATTCTTTCTTTTGTATTTTTTGTTGAGTTTAAAATGTATGAACCACTAGTCATATGTCCTGAGTAAACTCTAAAGAATGTAAGTCTACCAACATATGGGTCTGTCATAACTTTGAATGCTAATGCACTAAATGGTTCACTATCAGATGGATGTCTTTCTGTTTCATTTCCATTCATATCTGTACATTTAACTGATTCGATATCTAATGGAGATGGCATGTAATCTACTACTGCATCAAGTAGAGGTTTAACACCCATATTTCCTAAGGCAGTACCACATAGAACTGGGAAGAATTCTACATCTAGTACTCCTTTTCTGATTGCTTTTTTGATTAAATCAACGGATACTTCTTCACCTTCTAGGTATTTTTCCATTAATTCATCATCATATTCAGCAATTGCTTCAAGTAATTCTGCTCTTTTTTCCATAGCTACATCTTTTAAATCTTCAGGTATTTCTATTTCTTTAGCGTCTTCTTCTTGTTTACCATCAAATTCATAAGCTTTCATTGTAACTAAATCTATTATTCCATGGAACTCACTTTCTGCACCGATTGGCCACTGTATTGCTTTCGCATTAACACCCAATCTGCTTTCAATTGTTCCTAGGCTGTATTCAAAACTTGCCCCCATCTTATCCATTTTATTAACGAATATAATTCTTGGTACTTTAAATTCTGTAGCCTGACGCCATACTGTTTCTGTTTGAGGTTCAACACCAGCTTGTGCATCTAGTAGTGCGACTGCACCATCTAATACACGTAAGCTACGTGATACTTCTATTGTAAAGTCTACGTGTCCTGGAGTATCTATTATATTAAATCTATAACCTTTCCAAAAAGCTGTTGTAGCTGCTGAAGTGATAGTTATACCACGTTCTTGTTCTTGTGCCATCCAGTCCATTTGTGATTCACCATCATGTGTTTCACCAATTTTATGGATTTTACCAGTATGATATAACACACGTTCAGTACATGTAGTTTTACCAGCATCAATATGGGCCATGATTCCTATATTACGTGTTTTTTCTAATGAACTTTCACGAGCCATAATTCTTATTTCCTTTCTTTCTATTAATTATTACCAACGATAATGAGCAAATGCTTTATTTGCTTCTGCCATTTTGTGAGTATCTTCACGTTTTTTAACTGCTGCACCTACCCCGTTTGATGCATCAATTATTTCATTTGCAAGATTTTCAGCCATACCTTTTCCATGTCTTAATCTTGCATATTGAGTAAGCCATCTAAAAGCTAGTGCTTGACTTCTATCAGCTTTAACTTCAATTGGAACTTGATAGTTAGATCCACCTACACGTCTTGATTTAACTTCAAGTTGTGGTTTTATATTTTCCATAGCACGTTCAAAAACAGCCATAGGGTCTTCATTTGTTTTTTCTTTTACCATTTCAAATGCATCATAAACTATTTTTTGAGCGATACCTTTTTTACCATCTTTCATTATTTGATTAATTAATTTTGTAACTATTTTAGAGTTATATATTGAATCAGGTAATACATCTCTTTTAACTGCTCTTCTTTTACGCATTGTTATCCTCCTTTCGAATTCGATTATTTATTATTTTACTTTTTTGGTTTTTTAGCTCCGTATTTACTACGACCTTGTGCACGGTTTTGAACTCCTTGAGTATCCATTGTACCACGAATAATGTGATAACGAACCCCGATTAAATCCTTAACACGTCCACCACGAATTAATACTACACTGTGTTCTTGTAAGTTGTGTCCAATTCCTGGTATGTAAGCTGTTACTTCATATCCATTACTTAAACGAACACGAGCATATTTACGAAGTGCTGAGTTTGGTTTCTTTGGTGTCATAGTTCCTACACGAGTACATACTCCACGTTTTTGTGGTGAGTTTGTTTTAGTTGTTTTTCTTTTGATTGTATCTAAACGAATTCCAAGTACTGGTGCTTTACTTTTATATTTCTTTTTTTGTCTTCCTTTTCTTACTAATTGTTGAACTGTAGGCATTGTATTTATTCCTCCTTCCTTTACACACATCCTGGTGTTTCTTTTTCTGTATAAATATAAGTTTTATCTATATAGATAAAACCTATAAATTTATGCATAATTAATATAACACTTTATTATATGCATGTCAATTATAATTATTTATTTTATTAATTTTTTTGCATTCAGTAATTTCTTTAGCGGTTTTTTTATCAACAAAATCATTACTACTATGCTTTTGTCCAACTAATATTCCTATTATGTCTGCTCCTGCTTCTAAACACATTTTTGCATCTTCGATACTTTTATTAGCGCATATTTTTACTTTTACCATACAAACCTCACTTTATACTTTATAAAATAAATGTAATAAATATAATTTTAATTTAAATCTTCATCACTAAATGGGTATGGACATAAATCTTCAAGGGTAACTTGACTTTCTTTTGTTCCGTCATAATTATATGTAATTATTTTTGTATCTTTATCACAAAAATCATTTAATGCTTGTCTACACACAAAACAGGGATAACATTCATTATCAGTTTTGTTCATGATATATATATTTTTTATATCACCTTTTCTATATCCAGCTGCAATTGCACTAAATAGGGCATTTCTTTCAGCACATATTCCAGGAGGCTGGCGATGATGTTTCAACGTTTACTCCTTCAAATATTTTACCATCTTTGCATTCGATAATTGATGCAACATAATAATTATATGTAGGTGAATAACTGTTTTCTAATAAATTTCTTAATCTTTCTTTCATAAAAATTACTCACTTTCTAAATTAATTTTTCCATATTTTAATCACTATTCAGCTATCCATAAGCAATATAATGTTTCTGATAATTCTATATCTTCTGGTGTAAATGTATTTATTATTGTATCTGCTGTACCAGCACTAGACATTCTATCATACATAATATCTGAGTTAAATGTTGATTTTGATGCATATTCTGTTGTAAATGGTTTATAGTCCACTTTCACACACTGTTTCAATGTTTTACCAGAAGCTTTTGCAATAATTTTTGCTTGTTCTTCTGCATCATTATATGCTTCTTCTAATATCCTATTTTTGCACTCTTTTTCATCCTTAATGCCAAAATTAATTTGACAATTTGGTGAATTTTCTAATTTAGATAAATCTTCCATTATCCTAGCAATTCTTTCTTTGTCATAATCAAATTTAAGTTTTGCACTTTGATTAAATGAATATCCATCAAATATATAATTTCTGGTTATTTCATCATACTTTGTTTCTTCTCTAACTATAAAGCTTCTTGTTTTCATATCATCTTTATTAAATTCATTTTTTAATAAAATTTCATTAATAAACACTTCGACATTTTTAACTCCTTCATTAAGAACTTCTTTATAATTTTGTCCCTTTGTATAAAAATTAATATTTAGTATTACTTCATCCGGTGTAAAATATTCTATTCCTTTTCCTTGTACAATAATTTCCATAATTTAATTTATTCCTCCTAATAATTTATCAAAATTTTCAGAAAATACTGAAGTATTTTTTAATGAATCAATAATTTTTTCTGCTTCTTCATATTCAGATATTGGTGTAGTTTTATATAATGTTTTTAAAATTTTATAATCGTTAAACAATTGATTTGTTTTGTCCCAAATAAAACTTTCAGAATCACTTTTAGAAATTTCATCATCGGTATTTTTGATATTTTCTAAAGATAATTCTTGAGGAGTTTTCCCATTCATTTCTTTATTTACTTCATCTACAAGTTCATTCCACTTATCTTCCCCTATTTCTTCTTTTAATTTATAAACCGATTCCATTTTCTTATTCCATTTTTCATAATATTTTATCCTCTTTATTTCTACATAAACAACCCAACTACAATAACTATAATTGAAATGATTCCTAAAATAACTAATTTATCTGATAAATATTTTTTATCTTTTTCATATTGTTTTTTTATCATTTGCCTATTTGTTAAATTATTTATTTTTTTTCCTATTAATATTTCACTTGTATCTACAAATTTATCAATGTCATCTTTGTAAATTGACGTCCCTTTATTGTGATCATATCCAGCATATTTCTTTTCTGGCACAATTGTTTCATAATATTTATCTAATTTAGAGGATGCAATTATACTACCTACGACATAAGATAATATTATACAAAGTATTGGATATGTTATATATCCCTTTAGAAAAAATGTATTTAATCCAGGTATAAATAAAAATAAGGTACTTATAATTATTGCGGGTATTAATCCATTAGATAAACTAACTATATTAGTAATTTTACTTTTATTCTTTATTATTTCATCATATTTTAATGGAGCATTTAATATTTTACTTTTAATTAATTCATATATTTCATTTAATTTTGGATCACTACTATCTAATCTAACATCAATATCAATTTTTGAATCAGTTATATTCATATTTATTGATTGACTATAATAATTTCTAGTTTTATTAGGAACAGGAGTAACAACTTCATAAGATAAATAATATCTAACATACATACTTTTTATTTCTTCTATTCTACTATAAAAAATACTAGCAAAATTATCATAATTATCAAAGGAAATTTCTGTATTATCATAAAAATTAACATCTACACTCATTTTACTTCCAATATCTTTAAATGTATAGTGCTTATAATTATAATCTAACATTTGATTTCTTTGTTCTTCCATTATAGAAATTTTCTGATATTTTTTTAATGTTTCTCCCATTAATTGAAATATTTCTGTCAAATCTTCTTTAGTTATTATTTTATTTTCTGCTTTTATTGTATCATTGTACATATTATCATCACCTTTTAATATTATTTGGTACAAAATATACTATTTTGAACTCTAAATTTTTTAAGGATACTATTAATATTATTTTCTATATTATTCATTGTATTTTCATTGTGGTTTGATTTTCTTGTGAATTTTATTTCATAAGGTTTAAAAGAAATTATAAATGAATTTTCATACTCGTCATATTCAAATTCTTTACCTCTTTTATAATATAAATCTAAGTAAATAATTAAAGATTTAACATTTTTTAAATGTCCACTACTTATGACATTATTAAAATCTGCAAAACTTTTGCAATTAATGCTAGAATAACTCTCTGTATTTTCTCTTATTGATATTTCAAATCTGGTTTCATATGATTTTTTATACATATAATTTCTAAATTCAATTTTAAACTTTTTATTTTTTTCTTCATCTTCATTAACTAAATTAATGAATTCAATATATATTGATTCACAATATTGAACCAAATATTTTATAACTTCTATTTCAGGAACAATATTTGAGTAATCAAATATATTACTTATTTCTTGTAAATTATATTGCATATATTAACAAATCCTTTCATTTTTATCTTTATATAACTTAATAAAATTATAAATAAAAGCGTTATACAAAGTCAATATATAATTATGATTTTAATTTTAATAATGTATTCACTAAAGTTAATATATCTTTTCTAATATAAATTATATTTTCATACATTAAATTAAAATAATCACTATTAGAAATATTATTATCAGTCACTTTATTATATGGATGTATAGAACTTTCCATTTTTTGTATTTGATATTGATTATGTACTGAATCTAACATAAGCCATATTTTTTCAAGTTCTGCATTAATTTGATTTCTTTTTTCATTTTCATCTAGATCTTTAAAATATCCAATTAATTCATTTTCAATCATTTTTATTCACCTATTTTCTAAAATCAACTATATTTTCCTCTAAATTTATGCTCATATTATTTATTTGCTGTAATTCTATTCTTTCTTTTTGTGATAATTTGTCTCTACATTCTATAAATTTTTGATATAACTCTTCTATTGATAACTTTTCTTTTAATTCAAAATCACAGCTATAATTAGGATTGTTTTTAAAATATTCTAAGTATTCTTCATATTTAATATCAAATTTATTTTTTCTATCTGCTCTATCCATGGTAATATATTATTCCAATTAGAACTTACATTATTTAAAATTTGTTCATAAGTAAGATTATATTCAAAAGATTTAGATAATTTAAATAATATGTCTGTTAATTTTTGTTGACTATCAACTTTAGAAAAAGTCATTCTTGAAGTTTGTGAAATAGCATTAATTAATTCTAAATTTTTGTTACCAAAACTTATTAAATTTTGTAGTCTATCATTAGAATCACAAAAAACGTCAGGATTCATTATCACTAATTTTTTAAATTCTTCTGAATTTAAATTTTTATATTGTTTTGGATCATCAGCTAATGCATATATTAATATTCTATTATATAAATTTTCTCCAAAGTTATTAATAATTATTGATTTTACTTGCTTCTTTTTAAGATAATCATATTCAAAATTCAAGTAATGTGCTAATAAATCTTCATTATAATTTTTCACTTTTTCCATTAGTGACGATAAATATTCATAGTCGTTTTTTAAATTATTTGGTAATGATGCAATGTATTCAGGATATTTATTGAAAAATTTTTTTAATTCTTCTATAGAATAATTAACTTGAGTAGTAGAACGCAAGGAAACAAAAGGATATTTATCTTGAATGCTTTTTAAAAACTCTTTGTTTTTACTTAAAGCTGGCCCTATAAATTCGTAAAATGAGCCCTCTTGTTCTTTTATTTTTTCGTTTTCATTTAATTTTTCTTCCATCTGTTCAATATAATTTTTATCATCTCGTATTTCATTTGATGCCATTCTTATTAATGAAGGGTTATGTTCTATTAATTTTTTTTGTACATCAATACTTAACTTTTTAAATAAGACATCATCAATTTGCAATTTTAAATATAAACTGTTAAATTCCATAGTTTGTAATAAGATATCAAATAATTCTATATTATCTTTATTTTTTAAAAGTATTTTATCTACTTTATTCGGTTTGTTTTTTTGAAGATTTGATATGATTTTTTCAACTATTTTTTCTTGATTCATATAAATATCCCCTAATTCTATAATAAAATTATACATAATTTTTAAAACGTTAGTCAATATTTTAAAAAAGAAAGGTATGACCTTTCTAATTTATATAATAATCATTTGTTCCTTCAGTTTTATAATTATCACATTTAAAATATGGAGTATAATTTATATTTTCTCCGTCCTTTTTAACTAGCACATAGCCTTTGCAATTATCTTTTGACATTTCATCCTTAAGAGTAGAGTCTAATTCAATTAAATGTGTGTTATCAACAGTAATTGTATTGTTATCTATTTCATTTTTAAATGCACCTTCAATATATTTCATTGCTGAACTTACCATTTTATCTTCAATTTTTTTATAATCAATATTTTCTTGAACTTCTTCTTTTTTATCTTTTTCTGTATTTTGTTCATTATCATTAATAATACTTTCTTCAGGTATAGTTTCATCAATATTTTCTTCTATTTGTTCATGTTTTTTCATATTTTCTTTTAAGGTAGTATTTAATCTAATTATTAAAATAGATGCACCAAATAATGCAATCACGATTACACCTACTATTAATAAATAATCAGTAAGTCCCCATCCTTTATTATTTAGTTTCAAGCTAATCCCCTCTTTTCACGTGTCATATTATATAATATATTACAAATTTTTACAATATTTATTACATTTTTTCTTTTATGGCAAATATGTAGTTAATTGCATATTTGCCATAAATACTTGTATTATGATAGATAATAATTTAAAATATGCTATAAATAATTATTGATATATAAATCACAGTCATCTACTTCAATTTTTTCAGCAATACATTTCTTAAAAATTTTAATTTTGTCTTCTTCTGTTACATCAACCCAGTTAAATATATTTGGAAATTCATTAAATATTTTAAAATATT
>CANQLF010000028.1 GCA_947624635.1 uncultured Bacilli bacterium
AAGTAAATGGCAGAATAAAAAGTTTTATAAAATAAATACATACTATGCAAGTAGTCAAACATGTAGTGTATGTGGAAGTATAAATAAGAAAGTAAAAGATCTATCTATTAGAGAATGGACATGTGAAAAATGTGGAAGTAGACATGACAGAGATATAAATGCAAGTATAAATATATTAAATGAAGGTATAAGAGAATATAAAATGGAATATTGTTTATGTTAAATAAATTTTATAAATAAAAAAATAAGTAGGATAGCGACTATCCGAAGTTGGTCTATGGAGAATCAATAGATTCTATGAAGTAGAAAAATCCTACCGTGAGGTAGGATAGGATATTATTTATTTTTCATAAAAAATAAATTTTATCCATTTGTTCTAGGATCTATATATAAATTTTTACTAATTATTTTATATAAAATTATAAAAAAATTAAAATTGAAATAAAAATATCATTAAATTTTAAAAATTAGTAATTTGAACTAATCATCAAAACATTATATTATAGATTTTGGTGATTTTTTATGTACAATAAAGTTTGTGGATATACTTTGGATAATGAACAAATGAAAATAGTTTTAGATGAATCAAAATATATAATAGTAGTAGCTGGTGCAGGTAGTGGTAAAACGCTAACTATTTTAGGTAAAATAAATTATTTGATTAATCATAAAAAAATAAAAAATGATGAAATACTATGTATATCATTTACTAAAAAATCAAGCGATAATCTAAAATATAAAATACAAAAAGAATTCAATATAGATATACCTGTATATACATTCCATAAACTAGCTTTAGAAATATTAAAAGAAAATAATATAGAATTTGAAATAACTCAAAGTGATATGTTAGATAATATTATTCATGAATTTATTTACATAACAGTATCTAATAATGAAAAATATATGAAGCTTATATTAAAATATTTTAATGTTAAATATAAAAATAAAAACCAATACCTAAAATATTTAGATAATAATTATTCAAAAATTTTACTATTTGAAAGATTAATATCTACATTCTTACATTACTTTAAATGTAATGGATATATATTAGAAGATTTTAATAAAATAATTAAACGTTCTAGAAAAAATATACTAAGATATTTCAAAGAAAAAATACTTCTTACAATAAGTCTTAATATTTATTTAATATATGAAAAATATTTAGAAGAAAATAAAGAGATAGACTTTGATGATATGATAATAATGGCAAGTGATATAGTATGTAAAAATGGATTAAAAAACAAATACAAATATATAATAATAGATGAATATCAAGATACATCATATATTAGATTTAAATTAATAGAAAATATAATAAATAAAACTAATGCATCATTAATGGTAGTAGGTGATGATTTTCAATCTATTTATAGTTTTACTGGTTGTGATTTATCATTATTTTTAAATTTTAAAAAATATTTTAAAACTGCCAAAATAATGAAAATACAAAATACTTATAGAAACAGTAATGAACTAATTAATATTGCAGGTAATTTTATAATGAGAAATAATAATCAAATTAAAAAGAATTTAAAATCTAATAAACATTTAGAATATCCTATAAGACTAGTTTATTATAAAAATATAAAAGATATATTTAAAAAACTTATATTAAAAATATATGAAGACAATAAAGATAAAAAAATATTAGTACTAGGTAGAAATAATAATGATATTAATATGGTAATAGATAATAAATATTTTAAATTAAAAAATAATAATTTAATATATAAGGAAAATGAAAATATAAAAATAGAATATTTAACTATACATAAATCTAAAGGATTAGAAAGTGATAATGTAATAATGATTAATTTAGAAGATAATTATTTATCTTTGCCTAATAAAATAAAAGAAAATAAAATATTAAAATATGTTACTCTAAATTATGAAAAATTTAAATTTGCAGAAGAGAGAAGATTATTCTATGTAGGACTTACTAGAACTAAAAATTATGTATATTTACTTATTCCATATAAAAACGAATCAATTTTTGTAAATGAAATAAAAAAATTTTATAAAAATAAAATAAAAGTAGAAAACATATAATAAAATTTAAAATATAATACATAATAATTATAGGTGATTATTATGTTTTTAAATACAGATTGGGTACAGGTGGGAGATACAGTATTACGTGCGATACTATCTTTAGTAACATTATTTTTAATAACAAAACTACTAGGTAAAAAACAAGTTTCACAACTAAGTTTATTTGATTATGTAATAGGTATATCGATAGGTAACTTTGCTGCTGAAATGACTATAAATGTAGAAAGTCAATATATGAATGGAATAGTTGCAGTTATAGTATTTGGACTTGTTGCTTACTTAATATCTATATGGACTATGAAAAGTATAAAGGTGAGAAGATTTTTTATGGGAGTTCCAACTCCATTGATACAAAATGGGAAACTACTTCAAAAAAATCTTCACAAAGTAAAATTTGATATAAATGATTTATTAGAAGAATGTAGAAGTAATGGATACTTTGATATAAGTGAAATAGAATATGCAATAATGGAAGCAAATGGAACATTAAGTATACTACCTAAAGGAGAATATAAACCACTTACAGTACAAGATATGAATTTAAAAGCACAAAAACAAGGTTTATGTTCAAACGTAATAATAGATGGAAATATTATGAGTAATAATTTAGAAAATGTACATAAAACAGAAAAATGGCTTATGAAAGAACTAAAAATAAGAGGTAGAGAATTAAAAGATATTTTACTTGCAACAATAGATGTAAATGAAAAACTTACTTTATATGAAAGAAATAATAATGAAAAAGCATTTGACGTATTAGAATAGTTTATTAACTATTCTTTTATTATAATTTATTGTTTTTTATTCATTATTTTGATATACTATTTTCGTAATAAAAACTTATGGAGGTATGAAAATGTTAAGAGATTTATTTGATCAAAAACCATATTTAAAAAGATTAATTCTAATAATTTTATTAATTATAGTAGGAATAATAATTATTTCTTTTGTTGTACCTTTATTTATTGGAGAAAATTTAACATATGAAAAATTAGAACAAAAAATTAAAAGTGCGGCTGTAACGTATTATGAAGAAAATGAAAATCAACTACCGGAAAATGGAAATTCTACAATTTTGTCTTATGAAACTTTAGAAGAAAATAAATTATTAAAACCTATAGAAAAATATTTAAAAAAAGGCGTTACTTGTAATGCACAAGTAACTGTTAAAAATGTAAATGGAACATATTCTTATACTCCTTATTTAGATTGTGGAAAAGATTATACAACAAAAGAGTTTTACAAAAAAATATTAGAAGATAATGAAGTTGTAACTATTAAAGATGGATTATACATAATTGGAGATAAACATGTATTTAGAGGAGAACTTATAAATAATTATGTCTCATTTGCAGATAATATTTGGAGAATAGTTAAAATAGATAATGATAATACAGTAGAATTAGTTTCCGAAAATAGTTTAGATAGTGTAACTTGGGATGATAGATATAATTCTGAAAAAGGATATAATTATGGAAAAAATGATTATAATGTAAGTAGAATTAAAAATGCATTAAATGATTTATATGATAGTGAAGAATTTATAAGTGAGGATGATAAATCTTTACTAGCTTCTAAACAATACTGTTTAGATGCAAGAGGAAATACTGAAAATTTAAAAACAAATTTAACTTGCAATAAATTATCTGAAAATGCTTTTATAGGACTTTTAACAGTAGATGAATATATAAATGCTAGTATAGATGATAAATGTAGTAATACCACTAATTATGAATGTCAAAATTATAATTATTTATCTTCGAATGAGAGACTTACAAGTTTCTATACAATAACTCCAACTAATGCAAATACTTATCAAGTATACTATGTTAGAAATTCTGGAGAAATAAATGTTACAAATTGTTCTAGCATAATGTCATTAAGACCAGTAATATATTTAAGTAGTAGTGCAATATACAATGGTGGTAATGGTAGTGTTGATGAACCGTATACTATAAAATAGTATTAATTATTAAATTAAATCCATAATAATAATGGAGGTAATTTAAATGGCAAAAAATCAAAAAATAGGTTGTGATGTTGAATCTTGCAAACATTGTAATTGTGATGATCATGAATGTTTATTAAAAGAAATAAAAGTTTCTAATGATTGTAAGTGTGCAGATTCAAAAAAAGACACAATTTGTGATAGTTTTGATAAGAGAGAAGACTAGTTCTTCTTTTTTTGTCGTTTTATTTAGTCTTATATAAATTCTAAAAAACTTCTAATGTTAGTATATTTAACTATAGGAGGATAACTATGTGGAACATATTAAATAAAAGTAATACCAAAACAGGACTAAAAGAAGAAGAAGTAATAGAATCTATAAAAAAATACGGAGATAATAAAATATCTTCCACAAAAAAAGAGGGGTTTTTAAGGTTATTCATAGAAACATTAGGTGATCCGATAATTAAAATACTTATTATCGCACTTGCTATTAAAACTATTTTTCTATTTAAAGACTTTGATTGGTTTGAAACTGTAGGTATAGTAATAGCTATATTTGTTGCTTCATTTATTTCTTCAATATCAGAATATGGAAGTGAAAAGGCTTTTGAAAGATTACAAGAAGAATCAGCTAAAATTAATTCAAGAGTAAGAAGAGATGGACAAGTTAAAGAAGTAAATATAGAAAAAATAGTTTGTGGCGATATAGTAATGTTATCTAGTGGAGATAAAGTTCCTGCTGATGGAATACTAATTAAAGGAAATGTAAGTATAGATGAATCAAGTATAAATGGAGAGGCAAAAGAAGCATATAAAGAACCTATAAATATAGTAAGTAAAAAAATAAATAGTAATAATGAAATATATAGAGGAACTGTAGTTTATTCTGGTGAAGGAGAAATGATAGTAACAAAAGTAGGAGATAAAACTTTCTATGGTAAACTTGCTAAAGAAATACAAGAAAAGCAACCAGAAAGCCCACTTAAACTAAGACTTAGAAAACTAGCAGGTATAATAAGTAAAATAGGTTATGTAGCAGCAATACTAGTATCAATATCATATCTATTTTCAGTTATATTTATAAATAACGGATTTAATATGACTAAAATAATTGATACAGTAACTAATTATCCACTTATATTTGGACATGTATTGCATGCACTAACTTTATCGGTAACAATAATAGTTGTGGCAGTCCCAGAAGGATTACCTATGATGATAACTTTAGTGTTATCATCAAATATGAAAAGAATGTTAAAAAATAATGTATTAGTAAGAAAATTAGTTGGAATTGAAACTGCTGGTAGTATAAATATATTATTTACAGATAAAACAGGAACATTAACTAAAGGTAAGTTAGAAGTAACTTCCATTTTAACAGGAGATTATAAAGAATATTATAGTGAATTAGAATTAGCTAATAATAGAAATTTACATCAGTTAATAAAACTATCTTGTATATATAATAATGCAAGTAACTATGATGAAAAAAGAGAAAAAATAATAGGTGGAAATATAACAGATAGGGCACTTTTATCTTTTATTAAAACAGATCCTGAGATGAATATAAAAAAGATAAAATCTATTCCATTTGATAGTAAAACTAAATATTCACTTACAACAGTAAGATATATGGGTAAGAATATGAATCTAATAAAAGGAGCACCTGAAAAGATACTACCTTATTGTACAAGCTATTATGATGAAAAAGGAAATAGTAGTATACTTTATTCAAAAAGAAAATTAAAAGAAAGAGTTGAAGCAGTAACTAAAAGAGGAATAAGAGTACTTGCTCTTGCAACAAGTACTAGTGAGGTAAATCCCTTTAACAATCTATGTTTGGTTGGATTAGTATTTATAAAAGATGAAGTAAGAAATGAAGCAATCGATGGAATTAATCTAGTTAAAAACGCACATATTCAAACTGTAATGATAACGGGTGATAATAAAGATACAGCTGTTTCTATCGCAAAAGAAGTTGGGTTATTAACATCAGCTAAAGATGTAGTCTTAACAAGCAAAGAATTACAGGAATTATCAGATGAAAAAGTTAAAGAAATTATACCTAATTTAAGAGTAGTCGCAAGAAGTCTTCCACAAGATAAAAGTAGATTAGTAAGACTTAGTCAAGAACTTGGACTTGTTGTAGGTATGACAGGTGATGGAGTAAATGATGCACCTGCACTTAAAAAAGCAGATGTAGGTTTCGCAATGGGTAGTGGTACAGAAGTAAGTAAAGAAGCAAGTGATATAGTAATACTAGATGACAACTTCATTTCTATATCAAAAGCAATTCTATATGGTAGAACTATATTTAAAAGCATAAGAAAATTTATAATATTTCAAATAACAGTAAATATATGTGCAATTATACTTTCTATAATAGGACCATTTATAGGGGTCGCAACACCTGTAACAGTTATACAAATGTTGTGGATAAATATGGTGATGGATACACTTGCTGGACTTGCTTTCTCTTTTGAACCACCACTATTAGAATACATGATGGAAAAACCAAAAAAGAAAGATGAACCAATCATAAATGAATATATGAAAGATGAAATCATATTCACAGGATTTTATTCAGCTTTCCTTTGTATATTATTTTTAAAATTACCTTTTTTAAATCATTTATTTAGAACTAGTAGCGAGGACATTTATCTTATGACTGCATTTTTTGGACTATTTATATTTGTAGGTATATTTAATTGTTTTAATGCAAGAACTCACAGATTAAACTTGTTTTCACATTTATTAGAAAATAAAGTATTCATGATTATAATAGGCATAATATTAATTATACAAATTTATTTAATTTATTATGGTGGAACTCTTTTTAGAACTGCAGGATTAACCCTAAAAGAGTTTATATATATGGTAATACTAGCATCAACTGTAATACCGGTTGATTTCGCACGAAAACTATATTTAAGAAGTAGGGGGATAGTTGGTGGCGTGTAATATTATTTATCTTTTATTCTATTTAATGCATCTTTATAATCATCATAATTACCAATATATTCAACTAACTTGTTATTTTCGATACTAACTACTTTGGTAGCTATCTTATTAATAAAACATCTATCATGAGATACAAATAAAATTGTGCCTTCATACTCACTTAAAATATCTTCAAGTATCTCTCTAGTTGTTATATCGATATGATTAGTTGGTTCATCTAATATTAAGAAATTAATATTATCTTGCATTAAGCAAAATAATTTAAGTCTTACTTTTTCACCACCAGATATTTTAGATACTCTTTTATAAATATTATTTTTAGTAAACATAAATTTAAATAATGCACTTCTAAGATGTGATTCTTCACCTTTATAACTACTTCTAGCAACTTCGTATATTGTTTTATCATCATCAAAATTAATCTCTTGTGGAACATAACCTATATTTATATTTGTACCTAATTTAATACTACCATTATTATTAAATATTTCTTTTATTAATGTAGTTTTGCCACTACCATTTTTTCCTAATAAACACACATGTTCCTTATATTTTATTTTTAATTTTGCACTATCAAATATTACTTTATTACCATAATTAATATTTAAATTATCTATTACTAAAACATCTTCACCAGATCTATTACCTAAATTAAATTCTAAGGGTATACCTTCTTTTTCTTTAGGTTTATTTAAAACTTCCATCTTTTCTAATCTTTTCTCAATAGATTTAGCTCTTTTAAAAAATCTATTATCATTACCCAAACGTCCAAACTCTCTTAATTTTTTAATGCTTTCTTTCATTGCTTTAATTTGCTTTTGTTGATCTTTATAATTTTTAAATTCAAGCATTATTCTTTTTTCGTTTTCTAGTAAATAATAGGAGTAGTTACCATAGTATATATCTAATTTGCCATCTTCTATTAAGATGGTTTTATTAGATACTTTATCTAAGAAATATCTATCGTGTGATACTAGAAGTATTGTTCCTTTATAGCTTTTTAGAAAATTTTCTAACCATTCTAATGTCTCTATATCTAAATGGTTAGTCGGTTCATCTAAAAGAAGTATATCAGGATTTTTAATCATTAAAGAGGCTAATGATACAATTCTTTTTTCACCACCAGATAGGGTATTATAATGTTTTTCTAATAGATGTTCTATTTTAAATCCTTTAACTATTTTATTAATTTTTTCATTTACCTCATAACCACCTAAATTAATAAATTCCTCATGTAAATTAGTATATTTTGTAATTATTTTTTCTAATTCTTTACCACTTGTTTTCGTCATTTTTTCTTCGTATTTTTCTAATGTATTTTTAATAGTTATAATATTATTTGTACTTTTATATAATATATCTTTTACTTTACAATTCTCATTTTCAATATTTGATACTTGACTTAAATAACCAATAGTTGCATCTTTTCTTATAAATAAATTTCCAGATGCAGCTTTTTCTATTCCCATTATTAATTTTAGAATAGTAGTTTTTCCTGATCCATTTGGACCCACTAATGAAATGATTTCTCCTTTATTAATATCTAATGATATATCTTTTAATATATCTCCAAACCCATAATTAATTGTAACTTTATTTAAACTTATATCTATCATAGTAACATCTCCTTTAATTTTTACATTAAAAAACCACATGGACGCATCCACATGGCGGATGCAGGCATGACGAAAACTCACACCTGCTTACTATTTTTAAATTTAGTTTATGCAGGTGTGATTACTAATGTATACATGATGACATGGTC
>CANQLF010000029.1 GCA_947624635.1 uncultured Bacilli bacterium
AAATAGCAACAAGGGATATTGCAAGAGAAGAACAACCAAAAGGATTAAAAGAAAATTTAAATGTAGCAAAACGTGGTGGGGGTGTTGCAAAAGGAGCAAAGGATTTATATGAAAAAGAAACTAAAAAATCAGCTATATCTCAAAGTAATAGTTTAAATTATAAATATATAGATGAAAAATTAATAGAAGAAAGAAAGAAAAAAAATTCAAATGAAGGATAATTATAATTTAAAAAAATTAGAGAAAAAAATCATGTGATGAAAAAATATTAGATTTTATTATGAAAGTAAAGAATACTTATATATTTAAGCTAAATGGAAAATTAGTTAAAATTAGTTTTTCTGATACAAATAAAACCGCAGAAGATTGTCTGACTAATATTTTAATAAATTTATATAGATAATAAAAAAGGAAGTGACTTAAATGGAATATAGATTACCTACATTAGATGATTATGAAAAATTAAAAGAATATGTTATTGAACATTATTCTAATTATGAAAAAAGTATAAGTGCTAGTAATGGCTTGACTAATATGAAATACAAAGAATGGGTTGAAAAAGTTAATCGAAATAGTAAAATTGCTGATGATGAATGGGGAAAATATTATTTATATTTAGTATTTGATAATGATAGATTAATAGGTTTATTAAATATAAGATTTGATTTAACGGATACACTTAGAAATAGATATGGAGATATTGGATATGGAGTAAGACCTAGTGAAAGAAGAAAAGGATATGCTACCAAGATACTTAATTATGCTTTAGAAATTTGTAAAGAAAAAAATATGTCTGAAGTTATATTGGGGTGTTATGAAAAAAATTTAGGATCAAATAAAACTATTCAAAAAAATGGTGGAAATTTATTTAAAACAGATATAGAAAATATAAAATCAAGTGATGAGTGGACTGTTACTTTAAAAAGCAATTATTACAAAATAAAGCTTTAGAAGATATATCTTTAATGAATAAAATTTAAAATAAGTATTTTAAAGAAATTAAAAAGGAAGTGATAATAATGGAAAATCGACAAAATTCGACAAACATTAATTGGTATCCAGGACATATGGCTAAAACAAGAAGAATTATTAAAGAAAGAATAAACTTAGTAGATGTCGTCTATGAAGTAGTAGATGCTAGAATTCCAAAGAGCTCTAAAATTAAAGATATAGATGATATTATTAGAGATAAAAAAAGGATCTTAATAATGACTAAGATAGATTTATGTGATATGGAAAAAACTAAAAAATGGGTTAAATACTATGAAAGTGTTGGATACAAAGTTATATTAGCAGATTTAATAAATGGAAAAGATGTAGATAAAATTATTAGTGAGACTAATGAGATAATGGAAAGTGTAAATAATAAAAGATTAGAAAAAGGATTGCAAAAAAGAAAAGTTAGAGCTTTAGTTATAGGTATTCCAAATGTTGGTAAATCTACTCTTATAAATAGATTAGTTGGAAGAAAAGCAGTAAATGTTGGAAATAAACCTGGTATTACTAAAACTCTAGATTGGATTAGAATAAATAAGGATGTTGAACTATTAGATACACCAGGAATATTATGGCCTAAATTAGATGATGATGAAACATCATTTAATCTTGCTAGTATGACTGCTATAAAAGAAGAAATATTACCAATAGATCAAGTAGCAATCTATATTTTAAATAAACTTAACACTGAATATAGTGAGTTATTAAAAGATAGATACGGAATAGATAATATAGATAATGAAAATATTATTGAAACATTAGATATTATTGGTAGAAAAAGAGGTTGTATTATAAAAGGTGGAGAAGTGGATTACGATAAGGTATACCAAGTTATACTTAGAGATTTATCATCTGGACTAATAGGGAAAGTAACTTTTGACTAATAAAAACAAGAAAAAATTGCAAATAGGTATTTAAAAGATTTTAAAAATGTTATAGAATAGTAATAGGTGATGAGAGATGAGTGCTACATTTGGTAGAAGATTTGCAAGTTATATAATAGATTTTTTGATACTTTCTTTTGCGCTTAATCTAGTTATGTTAATTATTCCAGAAAATAAAAATGTAACTAAATTAAATAAACAATTAGAAGAAGTTACAAGTGAATATGTTGAAAGTGGTGGAGCAAGTATAAGTGCGTCTGAAATGCAAAAATACGTTAATGATAGTGCATCATTATCTTATAGAATAGATAAAGAAAATTTCTTATATTCAATAATAGTAATAGTTATATATATTTTATATTATGTAGTATTTCAATTTTTCAATAAGGGACAAACCCTTGGTAAAAAATTAATGGGTATTAGAGTTGAAAAAGAAAATGGTGAACTTACTATAAATGATTTTATATTTAGAGGTTTTATAATTAATTCACTACTATATAGTATGATTACATTAGTATTACTATTTACTACTAAAGATGTAGCTTATTTGTATTCAATTGGAATACTTGGATTTATACAATTTGTAGTAATGATTGTTAGTGCGTTAATGATAGGAATTAGAAAAGATAAAAAAGCATTACAAGATATAATTACTAAAACAAGAGTAGTAGAGGTGGCAAAATGAGAGAATTAACAGAACAAGAAATAGTTAGACGTGAAAAAGTAGATAAAATACGTGAAGTATGTAATCCATATCCAGAAAGATTTGAAATTACTCATGAAATATCTGAAGCTAGAAAATTAGATGATGGAGTAAAAGATGTAAGTATCGCTGGTCGTATTGTATTAATGCGTAAAATGGGGAAACTTTCATTTCTTACAATAAGAGATATAACTGGTGATATTCAAATTTCAATTAAAGTAGATTTAGTTGGAGAAGATAATTATAAATTCTTTAAAGAAAATTTTGATTTAGGAGATTTTATTGGGGTTATTGGTGAGATGTTTACTACACATACTAATGAAAAAACTCTAAGAGCAGATAGTTTTGTGTTCTTAGGTAAAGCATTAAAACCACTACCTGATAAATTTCATGGACTAGTTGATAGCGAATTATGTTATAGAAATAGATATGTAGATCTTATAATGAATGAAGAAACTAGAGATAGATTTAAAAAGAAATATGAATTCATTAAAGAAATAAGAAGATATTTAGAAGATAGAAATTATATAGAAGTAGAAACTCCGGTTTTAATAAATAAACCATCTGGAGCACTTGCTAAACCATTTACTGCACATCATAATGCACTAGATATAGATGTGTATTTAAGAATCGCACCTGAAACGTATTTAAAACGTGCAGTTATAGGTGGATTTAATAAAGTATTTGAGTTTGCTAGATGCTTTAGAAATGAAGGAATGGATTCTACACATTTACAAGATTTTACAATGCTAGAATGTTATTGTGCATATTATAATTATAAAGATAATATGGTATTAATTGAAGATATGCTTAAAACTGTTATCAAAAAAGTATTTGGAAGTTTAACAATTGAAATAGATGGTGAAGAAATTGACTTTTCTAAAAAATGGCCAACAGTATCATTTAGAGAATTAATTGTTAAATATATAGATATTGATATAGACGTTTATAATACAAAAGAAAAATTACTAAATATAATTAAAGAACGTGGTATCGAGCTAGAAACAGATGCGGATATTGGTTTGCTAGGCTTTGGAAACTTAGTAGATTTATTATATAAAAAGGTTGCAAGACCTATGATGAAGGAACCTGTATTCCTAGTTGATCATCCGATTGAATTATCACCACTTGCAAGAGCAAATGATGATAATCCAAAATTAACGGATAGATTCCAATTAGTAATCAATGGTGCAGAAATCATTAATGCTTATTCAGAATTAGTCGATCCAATTGAGCAAATGAAAAGACTTGAAGAACAAGCTAAGTTAAATAGCGAAGGTGATGAAGAAGCAATGGTTATGGACAATGATTATATTGAAGCTATGGAATATGGTATGCCACCAATATCAGGTTGGGGTATGGGAATTGATAGAGTAATGCAGGTATTAACTGGTGTGCCTAACATTAAAGATAACATATTATTTCCATTACTTAGACCAACTGAAACAAATGAAAATTAAAAGAAAGGAAGTTTTTAAATGAAAAAACACAATTTATTCAAAATAATTTCAATTGCTATATTAGTGTTCGTAGTATTATCTTGGATAGTTCCAACTAGTAGTATTTCAGGAACTTCTATTGAAGCAGCTGATTCATTAACTAGAGTAGGTTTATGGAATATATTCAATTTATTTAGTGTTTCACTAAGCAGTTTTGCAATTTATCCTCTTTATTTAATAGCTGTAGGAGCTTTCTATGTAGTATTAAATAAAACAGGAGTATACCAAAGAATAGTTGGTAAAGTTGCAAAAGGTATGAAAAAACATCCTAAAATTTATTTAGGAGTTATAATTTCATTATTTGCAATAATTTCATCAGTTACTAATTTAGGATTAATGTTATTCCTATTTGTACCTTTTTTCGTATCAGTTATTTTAAAAGCTGGATATGAAAAAGTTACAGCGCTAACAAGTACAATCGGTGCTATATTTGTTGGTATCATTGGTTCTACTTATGGTTATTATGTATCAAAAATGATTAATCAAACATTATCAATTGATAGTTTAAACAACAACATTATAGCTAAAGTTGCATTGTTAGTTATTTGTACTGCATTATTAATTCTTTATGAATTTGCATACATTAAGAAAAATAGTAAAAAATCTAAAGAAGAAAAAATTGACGTTAAAGATGAATTACTAATTGATGCTGAAGAATCAAAAAGAAAAGCTTGGCCAATGGTATTAGTAATGGCTATTGTTACAGTTGTTACATTCTTATCAACTATAGCTTGGAGCGGAGCTTATGAAATAGATATTTTCAGTAAATTCCATGAAATGGTTATGGGAGTTAAAATTGGTAAATCATTTACAATATTCCAATATATATTAGGTACTCCAATTAACATTGGATATTATGCACAATATGGTATTAAAGAACTTGGAACTTGGGATTATACAGACTTATCTATAATGTTAATATTTGCATCATTATTAATAGGATTAATGTATAAAGTTAAATTTAATGATATTTTATCTTCTTATAAAGATGGTGGAAAGAAATTCATTAAAGCAGGATTCTTAATCATACTTGCTTATACATTATTTGTAATGAACTATTATATACCTGTTTTCACTACAGTTATTGGATGGTTCGGTAAATCATTTAATATAGTTACTAGTTCAATTGTTGCAATTTTAGCATCAGTAATTAATATTGATATGTCATATGTTGCACAAGGAAGTTTGTATACTGTATCACAAGTATTTGCTAATACTTCACTTAACCCAACATTAGCTGTGTTATATCAATCAATGTATGGACTTACTTCATTCATTGCGCCAACTAGTGTATTATTAATTACTGGATTATGTTATTTAAATGTTTCATACAAAGAATGGTTTAAACATATTTGGAAATTATTATTAGAATTATTAGTAATTATATTAGTAGTATTAATAATTTTAATGGTTATATGAAAAATAATTTCTTATAAAACGAGCGAAAATTTTTCGTTCGTTTTTTTTCGTCGATTTTACATTAAATTTCAAAAAATCTGCGAAAATTCTTGAAAATTTTTGAGTGTTTGATACAACCTAACTAGCTAAAAAAGCTAAACTTTTTTTTAAAGAGTCTTTAATTAGATTGGAGTTAATAATATGTTAGAAAATAACTATGAGAAAAGCGAGAAAATTATAACAATATCTTTAATAGGAATAATTGTATTATTATTAGTAATAGTAGGAATAACTTACGCTTATTTTAGTGCGAAAAGTACAGCAACAGAACAATCAATTAAAACGGCAAAAGTTGGTTTAATTGTTGAAGTAAATCCTGCTGCTACTCATGTTGAAAATATTAAACCAACTACGTGGACTAATACAGAAGATGCAAAAACAAATAATGATATAGTAATAATACCAATAAAAGTAACAAATAAATCTACAATAGATATAAATTATGATTTATTTATAACGCCAAGTGGTCTATCATTAAATGCAGGAACAAATGAAGATAGCCAAGAATTAGTAGGAGGAAATTTATCAGATATAAAATTTAAATTATATGAAACAACAACGGGTGGAGAAACAATTAGTCCAATTAAAGAAGGAAATTTTGTTAATGGTGATACAAAGCAAAAAATGGTAGATAATAAAGAAATTAAAAAAGAAGAAATAGGAAAGAAAGACAATATACAAACATTTATGTTATACATATACATAGCTGAAACAAATGCAGAACAAAATCAATTACAAGGAATAACGTTTGATCTAAATGTAGATGGTGTAACTCCATCAACTAAAACATTATCTGAAGCAATATTAGAAAATGAAAAAGGAAAAATAATAGAAGATGAACCAACTTTTACAACCGAATCAACAGACAGAGGATTATTTAAATTACATGGAGATATAGCAGAAAGTGGTAAAGATATATATTATTATAAGGGGGCAGTGACAAATAATTATGTACAATTTGGAACATATACAAAAGATGTAATTAATTGGATATTTAATCAAGAATCAAAAAAACAAGTTCGAGAAACATTAGCACAAAAAGGAGATCCAATGATATGGAGGATAGTGCGAATAAATGAAGATGGAAGTATAAAATTAATTTCTGAATACAGTATAGGAGATTCGTATCATGTATGGAATTCAAAAAAAGTTTCAGATTATGAAGGAAGTGATATTAAAATAACAGTAGATACGTGGTACAATGAAACGTTTGATAATTCTGAAGATGACTGTAAAGAATGTAAAAACAATAAAGATTTAGCAAACCTAATACAAGAAACAGAATTCTGTAATGATAGAAGTGACGAATATAAAGCAGTAGGTAGTAGATTAGATAGTGTAGATACACCTCCCCAACCAACATTAAGATGTGCAAGAAATGAAGATAAGGTAAGAGCAAAAGCAGGATTAATCACAGCAGATGAATTGACTTATACAGGAGCATTGTATGGAAAAACAGTATTGAGTGACAATCCGACTTATTTAGATAACGGTACATCTTTTTGGACAATGTCACCAATGTCTAGCAGTTTCGTGATTCAATGGATGACTACTTCTCAACTTTTTGCGGGGATGATTACGGATAATACCGGCGTACCCGCTCAAGCCCGTCCAGTTATATCAATAAAAGCAGATGCACCATATACAGTAAATAGTAATGATACTGAACATGCACTAGGTACAAAAGATAATCCATGGATTATTGGATAATTTAAAATGATAGTGTAGATAGTGTATAATCTAGTGGTAATTTTAAAATACATATATAAAATAGATTTTTCAGAATAAAAACACGAAAAAATAAAATAAGAAGGACTTTACCTTAAAAGTAAAAAAGTTAAGGCCATTTAAATATAAAAAAATTTAGTACAATAGAGATATAAATAGAAAAAGGAAAAATGATTAAAATCAAACAAAGTACTAATTAAATCTTTAATTTTTTTCTGGTTTTACATAAAAATTTAATTTTGAAAATCTTTTATGAACAAAAAATAGAAATTTTTAATCATTAATGGTATAATATTTTTGATAGTAAAAATAATATTACTAGTTTATATATATAAGGTGGTGTAAAAATGGCATTTAATATATTTAAAGGTAAAGAAAAAGAAATTATTGATAATAATCAAAATGATGGTAAAAATTCTAAAGATATAGTAGACGATTTTGGAAATTATATGATTAATAGAAATAATAATATGCCTAATATTTCAAATAATAATGTTAATGATTTAAGTTCAAATTTTACTTCGTCATATACTGAAAGTTTAACGAATGATATCAATAGTGATAAACCTCAATTATTTCCTAATATAACCAATCCATATGCAATAGATAATCAAGTTAATAATAACGAACAATTAAATAATCAGAATAATAATATTTCTAATAATTTTAATATGTCGATTCCTATTAGTAATCAAAATGGTAATTATGTAAATAATAACATTAATCAAGGTGTTCCTAATATAAACAATGAGATTCCTACTATTCAGAATTTTAATCCATA
>CANQLF010000030.1 GCA_947624635.1 uncultured Bacilli bacterium
TTTCTGGTCCTAATAACTTTTTAGAGAATTTAGAATTTTTAATAGACTTTGTTCAATCACCATACCTAACAGATGAAAACGTAGAAAAAGAAAAAGGTATAATTGAACAAGAATTAAAAATGTATTTAGATGATCCATTTTGGTCAATGTATGATGGAATAAGAGAAAATTGTTTTACTAAAAATCCAACTAGATATCCTATTGGAGGAACAGTAGAAAGTATTAAAAAAATAGACAAGAAAGAATTATATAGATGTTATAATACATTTTATCATCCATCAAATATGTTTATAGTTATAACTGGTAATTTTGATGTAGATGAAACAGTTAATTTAATAAGAGAAAATCAACTTAAAAAAGATTATAAGAAAATGAATCCAATTAAACTTAAAAGTTATAAAGAAGTTGATAAAGTATTAAAAGAAAAAACAGTAGTAAATAAAAATACAGATACACCTAAACTTGCTTATGGTATTAAAATAAATACAGAAAAATTAGGACTTAAAGATAAAAGAAAAGAAGAATTTTATCTATATATATTATTTGAATTATTGTTTGGCATAACTTCAGAATTTAATGAAGAAGAACTTACTAAAGGATACTTATCATCATCTATTTCAATAGATAGAATATCTATTGAAACACATACACTAGTAATACTTTTAGCTGAGACATTACATCCAGAAGAATTATCTAAAGAAATAGATAATAAACTTAAAAATATAACTATAGAACCAAACGATTTAGAAATGTTAAAAAGAAGTATGATAAGTTCTAGAATAAATTTATTTGATAATATTATTAATTTAAATGATGCAATTGTAAATAATATTATAGAGTATGGTACGGTTGATGATACATTTATAAGTTTTGTAGATGAACTTAATATGTTAGAATTAAATAATATAATTAAAAAAATAGATTTAAGTAATACATTACAATATATTGTTATGCCTTTTGAATAGAAGATAATTAATATTTTTATCTTCTTTTTTCTTAAATTATATAAAAATGTTTTAATTCCATGATATAATAATCTATATCGATAGTATTAGACAATATTTTTAAGTTTTATTATTTATCATTATATATGGTGATAAAAGTGAAAGTAAAAGTATTTGATGAATCTCATGAAAAAGATTTAGAATCAGCTGTTAATGACTTTTTAGATGAAACTAATAAAGATATAATCGATATAAAATTTCAAGTATCAGTTGCGATAGATCATGATGAACAGGTATATTGTTTTTCAGCAATGATATTATATAAATAGGTGGAAGTGATAATTTTGAAAAAAAGTTCTTTTATTAATGGAGCATTTATTGCGACATTCTCAATATTTGTTGCTAAGTTTTTAGGTATAATTTATGTTATACCATTTTATCATATAATTGGTGAACAAAATGGTTCTTTATATGGATATGCATATACAATATATAATTTATTTTTATCATTATCTACTATAGGACTTCCTTCAGCTATGAGTAAGATAGTTAGTGAATATAATACTTTAGGTTATTATTTCACTAAAGAAAAAGTATATAAAATTGGTAGTATTTTTGTATCTATATTAGGAATATTATCATTTATAATATTATTTATATTCGCACCTAGTATTGCGTATGCAATAATAGGTAATAATACTGGTGGAAACAGTATTGAAGATATAACTTTTGTAGTAAGAATAATATCAACTGCGATACTTTTTGTTCCACTTTTATCTATGTCTATAAATTTATTGCTCCAGCATCTTTTAGTCAAATATTAGAACAAGTAATAAGAGTAATAATTATAATTGCAGGTAGCTATACATTCTTAAATGTATTCCATCTTGGAATGACAAACGCAATTGGAGTTGCAGTTTTTGGTGCGACTGCAGGTGCGATTGGTGCATTATGGTATGTATTACATAAAATAAGAAAAAATAAAACTGTATTAAATAGAAATGCTCTACAAACTAGGGAAGAAAAGAATATTACAACTAAAGAAATAATTAAAAAAATTATAACTTACGCAATACCATTTGTATTATTTGGTATTACTATGTCTATATATGAATTTGTAGATATGCTTACCATTGTTAAAACTTTAACTAATACTTTAAGTTACTCAATTAAAGATGCAGAAAGTATAATTGGTGTTATAAATACATGGGGTAATAAATTAAACAGTATTGTTATAGCTTTATCAATTGGTCTTACTACAAGTTTAATTCCTAATATAACAAGTAGTTATGTTGCAGGTAAACTTGATGATGTAAGAAAAAAGATTAATCAAGCAATACAACTTTTACTTTTTATAGCACTTCCTATAACACTAGGATTAAGCTATCTATCTACACCAGTATTCAACGCATTTTATGGTGCAAATACTTGGGGACCAATAGTATTTAAATATAGTGTATTTATAGCTTTATTCAACTGTCTATTCAATATAGTTGTAGTAATGACACAAGCAATAAATAAATATAAAACAGTATTTATAAGTATATTATGCGGTGTATTATTTAAAATAGTATTTAATGTTCCACTTATGGTACTTACACAAAACCTTGGAATGCATGGATTTTATGGTTCAATTACTGTAACCCTTATAGGTCTTGGTATAACGATATTAATAAATTTAATTGCCCTTAAAAAATATGTAAAAGTTGATTATAAAAAAACAATTGAATCAACTTCTAAAATATTATTATCATTATTAGCAATGTTTGTTGTACTATTTATTTTATCATTCTTACTTCCAACATATAATACTTCAAGAATTGTATCAATAATTATAGTTATGGTGTATGCACTAATTGGTGCAATAGTGTATTTTGCTTTAACTTATAAATTTAAGGTAGTTGATAATATATTTGGAAAATCATTTAAAAATAAAATATTGAGTAAGATTAAAAGAAAATAAAAAACTGGCAGTGCTTATATGACTGAGTTAATAACTCTTATATTCAAAACTTGAATAAATCATATAAGGCTTATATGCCGGTTTTACTTTATTCTAAAAAGAAGTTTACTAATTTTTCATAGTTGTCTTGACTATTTAAACAAGTGTTAATTAAATAACCTTTTTCATTATTTGTTTGATATTCTCTAATTCCCCGTATATAAAAATCTTTATTTCTATCTTCTATGAAGAATGGCATTATATCATTATATAAACATTCTCTAAACATTATCATTCTACCAACTCTGCCATTACCATCTTGAAAAGGATGAATACGTTCAAATCTAACATGAAATTCTATTATATCTTCAAGCTTTTTGTTTTCAATAGAATTATACCAATTAAGTAAATTTTTCATGTCTTTTGGGACATCTTTTGGAAGTGATATTGTAATATTTCCTACAAAGTTTTTTTTCTTTTTATAATCACCCACGTTAAACCATTCTTTTTCACTATCACTTAAAGTTCCACTTTTTAGTATAAAATGAAATTTCTTAATCATATCTTCATCTAGTTTATCATCTATAGTTTCTAACATATATTTAAATAAGGTAAAATGATTTTTAGTTTCAGTGGCATCTTTTAAAACAATAACTTTATCACTACTAGTTAAAATTGTGCCTGTATCGTAAATACTTGCAGTTTCATCCGGTGTTATAGTTGAACCTTCAATATAATTATTACTATATGCAAAATCAATTTGTGTTTTGTGATACAAACTTCCTGATAAATTTATATTTTTTTGTTCAATTAAAGCTTTCTTAATTTTAGTTATCTTCATTTTTTCACCTTCTTTTTTAATTTCTCTATATATAAATTATATCATTTTCACTAACTATTTCTATTAATTTATATAATTTATAGTTTAAAATACGACAAAATAAAACTAATAATTAATATAAAATAACTATTGGTGATACTTATGAGAGTTTTATACATTTTTAATATTAAAGAGGCTATATATAATTTATATTATAAAAAAGAATATGTATTATATGATGTATTAGAAGAATTAACTAAAATTAATAAAAGAGATGTAGTATTAGGTTATAAATTTTTTAATGAATTTGCAATCCCCTTTAATAAAGTTAAATTAAATGAATATATTTATAATATAGAAAAAAATAATATAACCTATATTAAAAATATTAATAAACATATAATAAATGATAGATTTAGAAATGAATTTAGTACATTAACTGTATATAATTCTCATATAATTTTAAAGACAAATAATGATATATCAAGATTTTTATATATATTATCAATGTATAACGATAATTTATTTGTATGTGATTTTTATAATCAAGATTATTTTTGGCTTAGTAATATAGTAAAAACACTTGTATAAGTTTAATTTTTTTAGTAGAATACTTTTAGGAGGAAAATATTATGTGGTTAGATATTTTACAAGTTGTAATAGGATTAATTATCGGTTTAGTAGCAGGATTTTTTATATCACAAAAAGTTACTAAAAACTATATGAAGAAAAATCCGCCTATCAATGAAGATATGATAAAAGCTATGATGACTCAAATGGGAAGAAAGCCTTCTCAAAAACAAGTTAATCAAATGATGAAATCAATGAATAAATATTTATAATATTATTCATTTTTTTTGGAGGTAATGATGAAAAAAAGAGTAGGTGTAGTATTAAGACCTAATACATTAAAAAGTGGTAAAAGTGTATATACAGTACTTGAGAGTATTCAAAAGATTATTATTGAAAATGAATGCATTCCTATATCTATAACTCCAAATGTTATAGATATAAATAAAAAATTAAATGATAGCGAAAAAGAAGAATTAATTAATGAAATTAAAAATCTAGATGGAGTAATACTTCAAGGTGGAGATAATTTCTATGATTATGATAGAGTTATTGCGAAATATTTTATAGAAAACAATATACCGACACTTGGAATATGTTTGGGGATGCAACTTCTTGCATCTTTATATGAGGATAATTTAATATTAATAGATAAATCTAAATATAATGAACATAAATTAGAAGATGGATCTACTCATAAAATAAAAATAGATAAAAATAGTAAATTATATAAAATATTAAATGTAGAAGAGACCAATGTTAATACATATCATAAAGAAATGATAACAAATCCTGGAATATTTAGTGTAAGTGCGGTAAGCTCTGACAATATTATTGAAGCAATAGAGTATAACAAAAATGATTTTGCAATAGGAGTACAATGGCATCCAGAAAAAGATATAGATACAAATATTGAAAGCAAAAAAATTTTTGAAGAATTTTTTAAAACAATTAAAAGTTATAAACGATTGTAAAATACTGTATATTAAAAAATAATTTCAAAATTTTTACATATCAACATATTGTTAGAAATCATATTAAGCTATAATTAATTTTGATATTTTGAATATAATATTAATGCAAGTGAAAACTTGTATTATACTATTTTGAAATCCTTGACTTTAAGGATAAAATATAGTATATTATTATTGCATTTGAAGAAGTGCATTAATAAGAACATGTTAGCCGCTTATGGATGGTGCGGGGTATAAATGATTCCAATCGCGAAATGTTAGTCGCTTACGGGTGGTGCGAGTTATAAATGATCCCGATTGAAAATGTTTGAAAGCCCCGTTTTTAATAGGGCTTTCTTTTGTTTGAATATTATTTAAAATAATTTAGAAAATAACTATTAACGTGATTATATGTCTCTTGAACAAAATGAAAGGAATGTGAGATTTATATGAAAGTACAAACTGGATATATTTATCATATTAAAGATGAATTTTTTGATAAAATTAATGATGGAGGATTAATGATAAATCATGAAAATGGTCGAGCTAGACCTACTTATTTTACTATTAAAGATAAAGATATTTTATGGTTTATTCCTTTAAGTAGCAAAGTATCCAAATATCAACCAATTATAGACAAAAAAATAAAAAAATATGGTAATTGTAAGTCGATAATGATACGTGAAATTGCAAATCAAAAATCAGTTATTTTACTTCAAAATGCTTTTCCAACTTTAGAAAAATATATAGATCATCCACATACTAAAAATGGTGTACCAGTTAAAGTATCAGATAATCTAAAGAATGAAATTTTGTATAATTTTAATTCACTATTAGCCTTAAAAAAACAGGGTAACAATTTATTTTTTCCTGATATAGATAAAATTAAAAAAATAATGTTAGATGAATTAAAAGATGAAGTAAGTTAAATATTTCTATCTTAATTGATAGAATTTTTCAAAACAATTAAAAAAAGTTAATTTTGCATATTGACATACAAAACATATATATGTTAATATTAATTTGTAAGTAACAGAAGGTGTCAATATGAGTAATGATTTAACAATTTTTGATGTAGCTAATTTTTTTCTTAAAATAGTAGATAGAGATTCAGGTAGTACAATAACACCTTTAAAATTACAGAAAATATTATATTATGCACAAGGTTATTATTTAGCTTATTATGATAAAGAACTATTTAAAGAAGATTTTCAAGCCTGGGCACATGGACCAGCAAATGAAGAAATTTATTATAAATATAAAGATTATGGTTTTAATTTAATACCAAGTCCAAATGAAGAATTACCTGAAATAGATAATTCAATATGCATGTTTTTAAGTGATATTTGGCAAACTTTTGGAATATATGATGGAAAGTATTTGGAAGATCAAACTCATAAAGAAAAGCCATGGATTGAAGCAAGAAAAGGTTATATTCCTGGCGAAAAATGTAATGTAATTATTTCAAAAAAAAGCATGAAGGAATTTTTGTAAATGTCAAGATAAAATGTTAGAAAAATGGCAAAGTAAAATTTATAAAATTATAAGGTTAAAAATAACGTGAAATAGATCGAAATATTAATTCAAAACAGAAACGATTTCATTAATTAATTTATCAAATAATTTATCATCAATATTTTTAATTAAGTGTGTATTAGCTGAACTATCCATATATTCAAACATATTTAGTGTGAATGTAAATATTGGAACTTTATTTGGTTCTTCTTCTGTTATTGATAAAAATGTTTCTTTTAAATTATCAAATATTTCATTTATAATTTCCATTTTTAAATCGTTATTATTCATGTCCAAAACCTCCCTTTTGTTTTATTTAAAAATTTAATATGTTTTATGCCGAGAAATATCTATTGTTAGTAGGTAGGTGATATTCGTCATGCTCTTTATAAGCTAGCAATCCTCGTGATTGCTAGCTTTAGCTACCCAAAGAATATCACCTGGGTCCCTACTAACAATAGAGGAATTGGAATAAATATATTAAATTTTTTAACTATATTTATTTTTTAAACCTCGTTCATTTTTTCTCTTATTTGTTTTGTTCTATATGATTCTCCTTTTATATTTATTATTTCACTATGGTGTAATAATCTATCTAGTATTGCGTTCGCCACTGTCGCATCTCCAAATACTTCAGACCACTTCTCAAAACTTTGATTTGTGGTTATTATTGTTGATTTGTTTTCATATCTCTTTGATATTAATTGAAAAAATAAATTTGATCCCGTTTTATCTATAGGAAGATATCCTATCTCATCTATTATAAGCAATTTATACTTTAAATAATGTTTTATTCTATTTTCAACTTTATTTTCTTTATACGCTGTTAATAGATTATTTATTAAATCATTACATGATATAAAGTATACTGAATTCCTTTTCTTTGCTGCTTCTATCCCTAATGATGTAGCTAAATGTGTTTTACCTACACCTGATGTCCCTACAAATATCACATTCTTCTTTTCTTCTATAAATCTTAATGTCATTAGATCTTTTATTACTTTTTTATTTATTGTAGGTTGGTATTCAAAATCAAACTCATCTATTGTTTTCCTAAATGGAAAGTGAGCTGTTTTTATATTATTTTCTGCCTTATGTTTTTCTCTATAATCTATTTCTTGTTCTAACAGTATGTTTAACTCTTCCAGTAATGATTTATCACCTTTATTAAAGTTATCGATCTCTTTTGATAATTTTTCTTTTATTCCATTTAATTCTAGTATATCTAAACTATTTATTACTTTATTATACATTTTA
>CANQLF010000031.1 GCA_947624635.1 uncultured Bacilli bacterium
CAAACAATATTAAGTGGAGGGACAACTCAGAAATATGAAATACATCCAAATATAGGTTTGGAGTTATCTTTAAAAAGCCAGCAATATTATCTATCTCAAATTGATGGATGTTGTTTTTTAAGTTTAGTAGAAAATGGAGGAAATTATAAAGATTTTGCAAAATATATTATTGATAATCAAAAAAGAAGTTTAGCTATGCAATACATTGCTACTTTTGAAAAGAAAAAACCATCAGAAGTGCAAAATAAAATGTAATGTTAAAAAATAGAAATTTAATTATGTATTATTAAAAGTTGTAGATAACTACGTTATTCTCGCCAGATTGATTGAACTCGGGCTTTCATAGTTCGAGTTTTAAAATGTTTAAATTTATGTTGCTATATTTTATAGAAATAATGGTGTCTCAATAGAGTTAATAAGAATACATAGTATGTTATGCAACTTGTAATGTACTACATCATTTTTTATTTTATAAGAGAAGTGCAACAATACATTTTGATGAATCATAACCACACTTACATATTGTTGGGGTTCCATTTAAAGATGGACTTAAAAATTGTATGGAAAAACAAGCTGGTAGATCTGATGTGTTTACTAAAATTAGTTTAGTAAATTTTCAAAACAAAATGAGAGAATATTGTGTTAGTTCATTTAATAGAATATATATCACTTACTGAATTAGCAAAAACACAAAATGATGAAGCACCAGCAGATGTTGTTAAAAATTGGTTAAGAAACAAAGAAACAATTTCTTTTCTAGGTGTATGGGAAGAATTAAATAATGAAAATTTTAAAGTGGTCGAATTCGACCAGTTTAAAAATGAAGCAGGAAGACATGCATTTACTATGTCTCCTCAAAAATGGATTAGGGAAACAAATGCAATTGGAATAGTTTCTAAATCTGGTAAATATGGTGGTGGAACTTTTGCTAGAAGCGATATTGCTTTTGAATTTGCCAGTTGGATTAGTCCTGAATTTAAATTATATTTAATTAAAGAGTTTGAAAGATTAAAAAGAAATGAAACGTATCAAGAAAAAATAGAATGGCATGCTAATAGATTATTATCTAAATTAAACTATGTTGTTCACAATGATGCAATAAAGATATATATTGTTCCAACTTTAACAGAACAACAAATTAAATTTGTATATGCAAATGAGGCAGATTTGTTAAATGTCGCTTTATTTGGTATGAAAGCTAAAGAATGGAGAGAAAATAATCTAGAACTTGCTAAAGATGGTAATATGAGAGATTATACTGATTTACTTCATTTGATTATTTTAAATAATTTAGAGAATACCAATGCAGAATTAATTAGAATGAATATAAAACATTCTGATAGATTAATTAGGTTAAATGAATCAGCAAGAAATCAAATAGAAGCCTTAAAAAATAATAAAAATATTAAAGAACTAGAAGTATTACAACAACAAGTTAATGAGGATAATAAATGCTTAATTGAAAATAAATAGAAAAACAAAAAAATTAATAAAATAAGTTGTCTTATTCCTTTAAAGTACCATATTGGTTATTACTTAAACTTTTCAATTAATTTGATTAGGTCAGATTTTATAATATTTATAGATGAAATTTTAGAAAAGAACTTTCATATAAACAAGACAATATGTAATGGTAATAATTTATATTAATATAATGTAAAATTATTAAATTTATTAGAAAAATATGATAACATAATATTTAGAAGGAGGTTTTATTATATGTTAATACCAAAAATAAAAGTTAAATGGAAATTAATGAGTGAAAATTTATTAAAATCCGAACAAGAAAAAAATAAAATAGTTCCTGTTAATTTGAATGATAAAGTCGATGAATTTATAAGCTGGTATTTTAAAAATATGGTGAAAGGATATTACACAGATATCGGAGAATATCATCAACCAATAGAAATGAGAAATTTTATAGAAAAAATGGCGGTTTGGTATGAATTAAGATATCCAGATTATGAAATAAATAGACTAATGCCAGGTTCTAATCAGGAAAATACTAAAATTGGTGATGTAATGTTTAATAAAAATAGATACATAAATGAACAATTAGATGAAAATTCTGATGCAAAAGTTTTAGATTGGAATGAATTCTATAATACAAAAGCATTTATTGATTCATTACCTTGGGAAGAAAGATGTTTGTTTCAAAAACCAAAATATAAAGATTTAGTGTATGTTAAACCTTATTGTAATTTTACACATTTACATTTGAGTTCCAATGGAATTGTTGAAGAATCAGAAGGATTTGGTAATTATACAAATTTTAAAGTAAAAGATAAAGAAATAGAAAAAATGCATGTTGAAGATGTAGTTAAGCTATTAAAAGAACGTGGAATTATTTTACCAAATGATAATGAATTAGAAAAAACAATCGATAATGTGAGAAAAAGAAATTATCAAAAAGAAGGAATGCTTAATTGCGTTATGTATAGAATAATTGAAAGAGGCGGAAATAGATTTGGACCTCGTAGGGCACTTTTATTTGCTAAAGAATTTGGAAGAAATATAAATGTTCCAATGATGTATGGCATAGATTATTCGGATCCGGGATTAAGAAATTTTATAAATGAATACATAAAAGCTGGTGGCTCTAAAGGTTTAATATGTTATGTTGGATATTTTTCAAGATCAAGTAAAAATGAAAGAGTAAATTTAGTATCAATCCAAAAATTAATTAAGTCTATTCATAATGATTGCATTACTAAATATACTCCTGAAGAAGTTGAATTATATCAAAGAATGGTTAATGTATTATCTAGTCAAATTAATATCGATGAAATAAAAAAAGAAGAAGTAAAGCAATTAAGATTACAAAGAAAAATGGAAAAAAGCAAAAATCATTCGAGAGTTGATGATTAAAATAATGTATAAATCATACTTTATACATTTAATATCGTAAGGAATGATTGTTATGAACCCTATAATTAGAAAAAGAAAAGTAGAAGATTCAGCTGAATTAACACATTCTATGAGGTGATTCTATGCTTTATATAGATGATAAAAATCTTGAAATTACTAATCAAAAAATTTTTATTGGTAAATATGTCAAAAATAAAGAAAATGGTTATAATATTAAAATTCAACTATCCTTTATTAATGTTAATAACAAAGAAAAAGGATATATAAACTTATACGTGGGCTTTGAAAAAAATAACGATATATATTGCTTTCTAAATAAAGAATATGATGGTCTACCTTTTGAAGATGATATAATTTTCGAAGTATTTGATACAGAAAAGTTTCTAGATACTGAAATAGAAAGCAAGATATCAATTAAATTAAAAAGAATAATAAATAATAAAGTAGAAGCTTTTTTTGAAATAAATGATGATTTAATTAAAATAAAGTTTGATGGCTTGTTAGATTTTCAAAATTAGTAGCGCGATTTACAAAATAAATTATCATCTGAGTTTGACAGTAAATAGAAATAAAGAATATAATTATTTACAATAAATGTTAGGAGGTTTATCTATGAAATATAATTATCCAGTAAAATATGCTGTTATGCCAATTATAGAACAAGTTGGTTGGAGTCATGGTTTAAATGAATTAGAAAGAGAATATGATGCAGTGTGTTATATAGTATCTAAATGTTATTTATTAGGTGATAAGACAAAATATAAAGAAAATGGAAAAACTGAGAAAGAATATCAAGTTGTTTTCCCATATCAAAAAGGAATAAATTATAATTGGGAATGGGAGAGAATTAACCCAACGATTAATAATTCAACTAATGTAGAAAAAGTGTTTGATAATTATGATGAAGCATTAGAATTTGCTACACAAAAAAATGAAGAATTGTGTAATAAAGCATGTCGTTATTTATCACACACAAAAGTTTCAGAAAAAATACAGAATTTTAATGATAAATTATCTGAATATAAAATGTTAGAACAACAAATTTTACTTAATACATCAAATTTAGAAATATCTAATATAAAAGAATTAAATAATTTAATAATATACGATAAAAAAGATAAAATTAAAACCATTTCTTGCAATTTATATGAATACTTAAATTGTCCTATTTCTCTAAAATTTATTGTGTATTCTATATCGCAAGAAAAATATAATGAAATACTAAAATTAGTTAATAATCAAAATTTATCTGATGTTTCAAATAAGTTTAAAAATGCTGAGCCAATTTTATATCATAATTCTTTATCAGATGACAAAAATAATATGATTATTAATAAAAATGGAGACGTTTTATATTATATAAATAAATGGGATGTTTTAATTGATAATGACAAACAAGAATTACCACCAGTTGATTTAAATAATATAGATGATGAAACAGAACACTTATTTACAACTGAAACACTTAAAGATATAATGGTAAGTTTTATTCAAAATAAATATATAAATACAAATGATATTCAAGGTCCAGTTTTAAAGAAAACATTATCTAATAAAAAGAAGTAAATAGTAATAAATTTAAAATATGCATAAATACTATCGAGTATTATGCATATTTTCTAGTTATAAACGCTTCTTGTTAGATCTTCTACAGCTGTTAATATGTAGGATATTTTGTACCAAGTTTTATAATCAACTTCACCAGTTTGTGGTAGATTAAAAACCTTTTGAAAAACCTTAACTGCATTTAAAGTTTGATCATCAAATAATCCGGATGGATTATTAATAACAGGAATTCCTGGATAACTACCTCTAATATAGTTTAGTGCATTTTGAAGTAAGTATACATTCTGACTACAATCACCTTTCTTTAATGTTTCAGTAAAAGAGTAGGGGTAACTAGCTGATACATCTGCTTCATATATATTTATACTATTACCATAGTAATATCTAAGTATTTTTAAAGCATCATATCCTTGATCTCCCAATTCTTTAGAACCCCATTGACTTAAATATCCACTTTCTGTGGTGTTATTTTTATAATGAGCTAATAATGGTTCCATTCTAATACCACTTCTAATATAGTTATTAAAAATGTCATCTACAATATCAGATATAGGTTCAAATATAGTACCATTTCTAGTATATTTTTGATCGTAACTAGTAGTAGATGTTATGGTAAAATCATAACCTCTACTTTTATACCATTCTGTATAAATTCTATTTAGTGTAAAAGAGATAATCGCAAGAATATTAGCTTTTATAGTTTCAGTAGGCCATGTACTATATATTTCACTACTGGCCACATTTTTAATGTAATCAATAAAAGGTACAGTATAGTTTGGTGCATTTGTATTACTTGGTACACCATCATGAACAATGATATTATTTGGTACCACAACTCTAGTTAGAACTATAGGTGCGATACCTGAGTCATTATTATTTTCAACACTTAAATTATTATCTGGATAATCTCCCCATAAAGTGTTTGGAGTAACTTCATAAGTATCAGATGATACATTGTCATCAATAGAAGTAATATATATATCTTGCATTGACATAACTCCATCAAAGATTTGTACATCTTCTATAGTAGTAGGAGTAAGACCTAAAGCTTCTACTTTAACATCGTAAGTTTCATAAGGTCTTACTTCAAATTGTTCATTTTCTGAATAGCTTTTAGATACAGTTTCTAATGTTATCGGACCAGCACTCCCAAATTCATCAGTCTTAACTTCAGTAATCACATTCCCATTTTTAGATATCGTAACACTCGCACCTTTAACAGGGTTTGCGATAGTCCCATTATAAACATTAACTTTTAAATTTCCGCTTGCCATAATTCACCTCATTATAATTATATATAATATCTTTTAAATAAATGAATATATTTTTATTGGTGATGTTATGTTTGAAAATTTAAAAGTAGGTAGTACTGGTGATAATGTTAAAATATTACAAGAAAAATTAAAAATATTAGGATTTTATAATGCGACAATTACTGGAAGTTTTGGTGTATCTTTAGAAGAAGGAGTTAAAGCATTTCAAAAAGAATATAATTTAGATGTTACAGGAGTAGTAGACGAAGATGTATGGAATTTGATTAACAGTTTGACTGATGTCGCAACTCCAATTTCATTATTTCCAACATTAAGACTTGGTTCAACTGGAAGTGATGTTTCAGACCTTCAATCTAAATTATCAGCTTTGTTATATTATACAGGTTCAATTAGTTCTAACTTTGATTTAGAAACAGAAAATGCAGTTAAAAGATTTCAAATGAACAATAATTTAACAGCTGATGGAATTGTAGGTAGTTCTACTTGGAACAAACTTAATTCTTTGTATGGAAATCTTGCAGACTGTGTAGTAGATTCGGAAAGCAATTATTTAACTTATACTGTACAAAAAGGTGATAGCTTATATAGTATTGCGAAAAAATATAATACTACTGTTGATAAAATTAAAAATTTAAATAATTTAACAAGTGACATAATTAATATAGGTAAAGTTTTAAAAATACCAGAAGAAAGTACCGATACGGGTAATGATAATGATTATCAAACTTACACAGTACAAAGTGGAGATACTTTATATAAAATTGCACAAAGATTTAATACAACAGTTAATGACATCAAAAGTTTGAACAACTTAACAAGTGATATTATAAACGTTGGTCAAATATTAAAAATACCTGAAGCTAATATTGCAGAAAACTATATAACTTATACTGTAGTAAAAGGAGATACTCTATATTTAATAGCTAAAAATTATAATACAACAGTAGATGCAATTAAAAATTTAAATAATTTAACAAGTAACACTATAAATATAGGTCAAACTTTAAAGATACCTACAACTAATGAGAACTATTTTAACTATGTAGTAGTAAGAGGAGATACATTATATAGTATTGCTAGAAAATATAACACAACAGTAAATGAAATCAAAAAATTAAATAACTTAACAAATAACACAATAAATTTAGGCCAAGTACTTAGAATACCGTTATAAAAAGTGAACTTTTTTTCACTTTTTTCTTTTTTGTTGAAAAAAAGAAGCAAAAGTTAATAGTTTTAGCGTTTATATAATTAGGAGGTATTAAAATTGACAAAAGTAACACAATTTATTCCACTTACTTCAAATACTATGTTCAAAGAATTATTCGGTAAAAATAAAAGATATGTTTCACTGTTATTATCATGGCAATTAGAACTAGATTATAAATATGTATATAAGAATATACAATACATAGATAAATATCTAGGAATAGATAAAAGTATTAAAGATTATAAATTTGAAACAGATGTTATAGTAGTATTAGATGATACATTTTATAATATTGAAATGAATAATGGATACTGGCCTGGATTAGAAAATAGAAATCTAGCATATTTAAATAGAATATTCACATCACAATTTAATAAGGGAGATGATAAAGAAGTATTTAATAAAGCGAAGAAAGTAATACAAATAAATTATAATAGTTATAATGAACCAAAAGATAAAAATAATGGTGAATCAGTAATGTATGATTTAATAAATGAAGTTGTAACATCAGATAGAGAAAGTCAAATAAATATAAATCTTGCAAAAGTAAAAGAGAAGAGTTATAATAAAGTTACCAAGAAATTAACAGGCATAGAAAAGATAGCTAGAGTATTATTAAGTGAAAATAGGAAGGATGTAGATTTTGAAATGAATGAAGAAACAGAAAAGCTATTAGAAAAAATAGAAGAGTTAAGTAGTAAAGTAAAAATAATTGGTGCATACAATAAAGAAAAAGAAGAAGCCATGATAAAAAGAAGTATAGCTTCTCAAGCAATGGAAGATGGAATAAGTAAAGGAATTAGACAGGGAATCAGCCAAGGAATTAGTCAAGGTATCAATCAAGGAATAACTAAAACAGTAAAGAATATGCTAAAAAAGAACTTGGACATAGATACTATTTCAGAAGTAAGTGGAATGAGCAAAAATGATATTTTAAAGTTAAAAACCTCTTAATATTTTATTTAAAAAGTAATATAAAAGTTACTTTTTTCTTTTTTTGTTGAAAAAAGAAGCAAAAGTTAATAGTTTTAGCGTTTATATAAGTAGGAGGTATTAAAATTGACAGATATAATTAAATTT
>CANQLF010000032.1 GCA_947624635.1 uncultured Bacilli bacterium
TTATTATATTTTTTTGTAACAGTTATATCAAAAGAACTATCTGGTGCTTTAATTGAAAGATTATGAAAATAAAGTGCAGTCATATGAGAATAAATTACTTTTGGAGTACTTACACTAAGTATATAATAAACATCTTCAATCTTAGCAGAATCTATATAAATTCCCTTAGCAACTTTTTCTATCATATTTTTTTTAGTCATAATAGATAGATAATTTCTACTTATGTCAAAATATTCAAGTTCTTTTGTAGTAATATATCCATTATTTCTTTCCATAAGTTTTTGAATGATTTCTATGTTACTTTTATTTATAAACTCCTCTTTTGTCACAAAATCCATAATTTCACCTCTTTGGTCATTCATACGGACATTATATCATTTATCCGTATCATTGTCAACGTATTACAAAACTGACAGCCAAAAAGTATGAATCGGCAAAAAATTACTATTTAGTAATTTTAAACATTATAATTACTCCTTGACAACCCTACTGATATTTTGTCATTTGTCAGTAATTTTGTCAATGCTTTAAAATAATCAAATTTTATGTATTTTTTAAATTTACTATTGATTAATTCATTGAGTTACTGTATAATTAACTTATGAGATACATTTGATAGTTAGGTGTTCCCTCCATATGAATTATATTAATTCAAACAGGAGGTGATCTTCATGGGAAATAAAAATTTAATGAAAGTATATTTTAGAGGATTTTTATCTAATGGAATATTTAATCATGACGTTGCTAATTATTTTAGCAATGGACAAATTTTTAAACAACAAGAGATAACAAAAGAACACCAATTAGGTGTTCTCCACCAAATTCTATGGAGATACACCTAACAACACAAAATTAAATGTATCTCTTTTTTATTTTATGAAGTTTCCTTCATCTGTATACATAATACCATATTTTAAAATAAATATCAATATTTTAATTTGCAAAAATTTACTTTTTAGTAATTGCTATCTACTATATACTCCTCTTTCACATTTATTACCATATTCATCTATTACTTCATTTTCTTTATAAACACTAACTATTTCACAGTTATTTGCACAACCACTACATTCTCTTCCAACTGTTTTATAATTATAATCTTTTATATTAAAATCAAATTCTATTTCTTCTTTACAATTTTTAGAAATCAAAGCTATACCATAGGCACCCATTAGGTGACCTTCTTTTATAACTATAACTTCTTCACCCAATTCATCTTCAAAAGCTTTTTTAACACCTACATTTTTACTTACTCCACCTTGAAATACTATTGGACTTTTAATTCTTTTACCTTTTGCAACATTGTTTAAATAATTAGATACAATTGCGTCACATAATCCTCTTATGACATCTTCTTTTTTATAACCCATTTGAAGTTTATGAACTAAGTCTGATTCAGCAAATACGCTACATCTTGCAGATAATTTGGCGCTATTTTTGCTACTAAGAGCTATATTACCAAAATCTTTAATATCTACTCCTAATCTTTTAGCTTGACTAGATAAAAATGCACCTGTTCCTGCTGCGCATATCGTATTCATTGCATAATCAGTTACTATACCTCTATCTATTAAAATAATTTTAGAATCTTGCCCACCTATTTCAATTATAGTTTTAACATCAGGTACTTTTCTCATTGTTCCAACCGCATGAGCAGTTATTTCATTTTTAATAGTTTTTGCATTTAATATTTTACCAATTAAATATCTTGCAGATCCTGTTGTTCCAACACCTACTACATTTATGCATCCTACTTGTTTATATAAAGAAGTAATAAGTCTTTTAACTGCATCTATTGGACTACCTTCAGTCCATAAATAATCACTCGCAATTATGTTATCATCTTCATCAATAATTACACCTTTAGTTGAAATAGAACCAATATCAACTCCTAGATAGTACTTTTTCTTCATCTTTTAGTCTTTCCTTTCTCATTATAAGCATATCTATAAATGCTTCGATTCTGGTTTTTATGGCTTCATTAGCGTACTGAGAATCAAAAGTTAAAAACAAAACAGGAATATCATATTCTTCGCTAACCTTTTGTAATATTGGAACAGTATTTATCTCAGGTGAACAACTAAATGGTTTCATGTGTATTATTCCATCAAATCCTTCTTTAGCTAGTTCTATTGCATGACAAATATTATCTGATGAATCCGCACCTAATTTAAACTTAGAAAACTTTTTAGAATCATTTAATATTTTTCTTTCATTAAACTTCTTTTTAACTATTAAATATGTCATATCAGTATATCTTCTAACTTCTATATTTTTACTCATTAAATATTCTTCAATATTATAACTACTACTATGTTCAATAAGTGAAAATAACTCTCCCAAAAGTCCTATTTTTAAAGTATTAGATGTATCTATACTTTTATCTAAACATAGTTTAATATCTCTTTTATTTCTTAAGTAATGTCTAATTATTTTTATAACACTAAAATTATTTGGTAAAAATGATAAAAATCTATCCTTTATTTTTAATATAGAACCCTTATGTATTTCATATTTTAAATTTTTTCTAATAAATTTATCTAAATTATCCATAAACATCATAGAAAGAAGTGTTACTAAAACATAATACATAAACTTTATAAATTTAAGTTTAGGATTTACCTCTTTCGCACTCCTATAAAATTTCATCAAAGAAAAACTACCATTTTCCATTAAATTAATAAATTTGAAATCATAACCTAAGTCTTTTAAAATAACCTCTTGTACTTCACCATAAAAACCGTATCTGCACCCTCCTCCAGCTTGTATTAAGATATTCGCACCTAAATCTAGTGATTCGATATAGTTACCTAAAGTATATTTAAAAGGAAGACAAACATAATCAGGACTATATTTACTTCCTATATCCAAAGTCTTTTTAGTATTTTTAGGAGCAGTAATTACTTTATAATTTGTTATTTTAGATAGAAATACTTTTAGAGGTATATGATAATTTCCAAAGTTTGGAAAACTAATAACTTTCTTCAAGAAGCTCACTCCTTTTTTCTATTATATCTATAAAACTTTCTAATCTTGTAATTAATCCTGTTTCACTATTTACTTCATCTACTACTATATTTACTATTGGAATATCTACTTTATTTGTTATTAAAACATTTACTAATGCATCATTACCACATGGAAAAGCATTAAGTATTATTATTCCATCTACTCTATTTTTATAATAATCTAGAGCATTTATAATATCTTTACTAGAAAGCCAATATAATGTTTCACTATATTTTTTAGAATTATCTTTATTTGAATTATAATAAGTTGAGTATATAACTTCTACATTATATCTATTTAATATATCTATTATAGGTTTACCTATCATATTATCAAATATATTATATGGATGTGATAATATTAATACTTTCTTTTTATTAATTATTTTAAGTTTAAGTTCTTGTTTTTTAAACATATTTTTAGTATATTTTTCTTCTTCACTTTTAGCATAATAATATGCTTGAAGAGAATCTTTAGCTTTATAACCTAACATACTACCTAGTTTTATAAATTCATCTTTTTCTTTTTTTCTTTTAGTATAATCTATATTATATTCAAGTAATTTAATATTAGGAAAAGTATTACTTACTACATCATAAATAGAATTAAATTTAATACATTCTAACTTTAATTTATCTTCTCCTAAAAATCTAGGTACTAGTATATAATCACATTTATCTTTTAAGTAATCTATATGTCCAAGATATATTTTACAAGGTATGCAAGTTTCATCAGTTGAATACTTTTTACCTCTATTAAGTATTTGTTTATTTGTTTTTGTACTTACTATATAATCTACTTCTAAATAGTCTAAAAAAGCTGTCCAAAGAATTTTATATTTATGAAAATGCAATCCTCTAGGTATTCCTACTTTCATGTTCCCTCCTATATTTTAACTATATTTTTAAGTTTATTTATTACTTTCTTTTCTATTCTTGAGATATATGATTGACTTATTCCTAAGTATTCAGCAACATCTTTTTGTGTCATTTCAACATGTCCTGATAGTCCATATCTAAGTATCATTATTTCTCTATCTCTTTTGTTTAATTTATTTAATTCTTGATTAAGCAAACTTTTATTAACTTCTTCATCTAGCGGTCTTGTTACTATATCTTTTTCTGTTCCAAGTACATCTTCCAGGTGTAGTTCATTACCTTCTGCATCATAACTTAGTGAATCTTCAAAACTAACTTCTGTTTTCTTTCTTTTGTTTTTTCTTAGAAACATCAATATCTCATTATCTATACATCTAGATGCGTAAGTAGCGAGTTTTATGTTCTTATCTGTCTTATATGTATCAATTCCTTTAATTAGACCGATCGAACCAATACTTACTAAATCTTCTAAATCAATATTTGTATTTTCATATTTCTTAGCTAAAAATACAACTAATCTTAAATTGTGTTCAATAAGTTTTTCTTTAGCTTTTTTATCTCCTTCTTCTTTTAATTTTAAATAATATAATTCTTCTTCTTTTGATAAAGGTGGTGGTAGAGCATCACTACTACCTAAAAAGAAAAGATGATTTTTTCTTCTAAATAAATTTTTAATAAAATTTAATATTTTTTCTACCATATCTATCCCTCCAATAGTGATTCATGTAATATACAATTTATTCCATCTAAATCTATATTTTCATCAGATAAACCTATAAGTAAATTATTTCTATAACCTATTCCATGTATATATATACTTTTAGGTTTTATACATTTTAACAACCCATGATTATTTAATACATCATAAGGAACTAATATATATTTTTCTTTTAATTTATTTAACCTTTTATTATCTACTATTATTATTGGTCTTTTTTTATATGGATCATATAGTTTATTACCAGTATCAAGTAATCCATTCAAAAGTATTTTAGTTCCATCATTCAAATATATGTCCACTTTATAATATTTAGAATAATTATTTTTTAAATTTAGTGCTTGTCTTATATATGCATATATTATAATTGGTGAAGTAATTATTAATACTATTACATTTATACTAAGACCATTATGATAAAATACTAATCCTACTTGTTTATAACTAAACTCTACATTTAGAAAATATAAAAATCCTCCTAATACAATACTTGATATATATAGGTAAGTTAAATTTTTAAAAGTATATTTTATATTTTTATATCCAAATGATATTATTATCATTAATATACTTATTATTATTTTAAAAAGAAATAACATTAATGATGAAATATTAGTAAATAAAAATAATATACTTAAAGCTCCAAAAAGTGCACCTAATATTATTTTTTTAATCTTAACATTTCTTCTTAAAATAATAGATACAGATAAAAGGAGGAGAAAATCAAAAGCAAAGTTTAAAAGGAAAATTAGATCTAGATATAGTTTCATTTAAATCACCAAAGACAGTATAAAAAAAAGACAAGTATAATTTTGTCTTTTTAAGGTAAATATTTAATTTTATTTAATAAAGTATGAAAAATATTTATTGTATTTATTTTGTATATCTTTATTTAATGCACTTACATTATTTGAATTGCTTATATCTATTGAAGGAAAATCTTTTATACTTTGTATTTTATTAGTCATATTTATTGTTTGTCTTATATTATTATCTTCTAAATTTGAATCTACATTTATTGTTAGATTATTAATATATATATTATTTTCTATTTTTGGTTTAGAAATAATATTAACTATCTTTCTTTTTGCTTCTTTATCATATGTTATTTTATTTATTTGATAATTAAGAATATATTTATCATCTTGAATAATAAATTGCATATCTATTTGTTCACTATTGTTATAAGTTAAATTTATTTGAAAACTATCATATTTATCTACTATTTTTAATTCGTAAGTATCATTATTTAACTTAATCTTTATATTCTTTGTTTTTCCAATAATCCAACAATCCATATTTATTTTATCTTGATATTTTATTGAATGCATTAAAATATTATTATTTTTATCTATATATATACTGTATTTAAACACTGTATCACTGTTTGTTTCTTCATTCATGCGAGAAATTGTCTTTTCAAAATATTCTTTTATTTCTTTAGTTGTATATTTTGAATTTTTTTCAATAATATTAATTGCATTAGCATCATTTTTAATAGAATTTAAAATATCTATTATTATTTTATTAAATTTATTTCCACTTAATTCTAAGCTTACCTTTTTCAAATCATATTCAACTTTATTATATTTTTCTTTTACTTTTTCATTTTTAAAATCGTTTCCATTTAAATTTTCTTCTATTGCATCAATAAATATTTTATTTAAATAATTAATATTATCTTTGTTTAATAGATCAAGTATATTTATATATTTACTATTTAATGTATAAAAAGTATTTGAACTAGTTTCCTGATTTATATATAATTTATTATCTTTGATTAAAGAAACAAATTTTTGATCATCATTATTATATTCAAAGTATTGTTTTTTATCTATATTATCTTCTATATATCGTGTTTTTACTTTTCTATTATCGAATGAATTATTTATTGTTTCATTTATATTTGCTTCTGAGCTTATTTCTGCTATATCCATTCCATTAAGTATACTATAATGATCATTTATTTTTTTAAATACATCATTAAATTCATTACTTATATTGTTAATTGTTTTTAAAAATATTGATTTAGAACTAAATGAATTTTTATACAAAAAGAATATTGACACAAAGAAAGCAAATGAAAGTACTGATATAATTATTACTAAAATTTTGCTGAGTGTCTTCTTTTCTTTGTTAGTTTCCATTTCAAAAGGAATATGTACTATTTTTTGATTTTTAGGTTTTACTGATTCTTCATTTGTAGGAGTTATTTCTTTTTCATTTTCTAAATCATACATATCAAATTCATCCATTGTATAATTTTTACTACTTTCATCTATATCATTTTTATTTTCTAATATTGGACTAGATTTTTCAGATGTATTTTCTAATAATGGATTAGATATATTCTTAGATGATTCTTTTTTATTTTTCTTTTCTTTTCGCATTTTTTGATATTCCATAATATCATCAAGTACATTTTCTAATTCTTCATCGCTTATTATTGTTGCTTTTTGATCTGATTTTAAATCTTTATTATTATCATTAGTTTTAATTTTTAAATCTTCTAAATCATCAATAAATCCTTCTAAATCCATATTTCTGTTATTCTTAACGGAATCACTATCATTAAAATCACTAAAATTATTTTTGACTTTTATGCCAACCCCACAATATGGACAAGTCTTTAAATTATCATCAATAATTCTACCACACTTTATACAAACCATAAGTTCTATCCTCCGAATATCATTATACAATATCTTTTAAATAATTTGAATATTTTTTTTAAAACTTTTATTTATATATTATATTTTCATAATAAATTATTAGTTAATAGATTAAAATTAAAGAAACTTATTTTTAATATATGTAAAACTGTGTTAAATATACTATATCTTGTATTTATACTTTTTGTATGGCTCTCTAATTTCTGGTGTGAAGTAAAAAACAGTAAAAGCCTTAGTTATTAGTCTATCTTTTTTACTGTTTTTTCTAATCTTGACAAGGTCATCTTATCCAATAATCCATGGATTTTGTTCTGTTCCAGGCATTTCTTCTGAATCTTTATTATATGTAAACGGTGCATCTACTTTTATTGTTATAACTGGACGAGCCGACGCAGAATTCGCGAAAGAGATGACGTAGCTGTTCAAGTTTAGGTCGTCAGAGCACCAAGTGAACGCGTAAGGGAAAGAGTCCGGCGAAATTGTCCAAAAATATGTTTTATTGTTTAAATATGTTGTGTTATTTGTAACTTCATCCCAATATAATGCTCCTGCATATACCACTTCATCTGCACTTATTAATC
>CANQLF010000033.1 GCA_947624635.1 uncultured Bacilli bacterium
CTCTTTATTTTCTAAATCATATTTAGTATTTAATACTACTCTAGAATAATTATCACCAACTATTAATTTTTTAGCATCACTAATAGTATCTTTAGAACTAATTATATCTTCTTTCATATCTTTATCTATAAATTCTTCAAATCTATTATCTTTTAATATATTATTGTTTAAATAATTTACAAACTCTTCTATAGTAAGAGTCCATTCATTATTGTAATTATTCTTACTTCCATAATAAATATATAATACATCTATTAAATTCTTATCTACATCATTAGATAATATTTTAACATTATTATATAATTCATCTTTATTATATTTAGTATTATTTAATGAACTATTAATAATATTATTTATTGTTTTAATCTTATTTATTTTATCATTATCAAAATTATTAGAATATTCTTTATTAGTAATTACATCTTTTAGTAAAAACTCTACAAATTCTTTATAAGATAATTCAATATTTTTATTTTTATATTCAGTATCATATAATGAATATAATAATTTCATTGTTTCATTATCTATATTAAATAAATTAGATAACTCTAAACTTGTATAACTTTTATTATTTATTACTCCATCCATTATATTATTTATTAAATTTAAATTAGAGATAGTATCACTTGTTATACTTGATTTTAATACTTCATCATCTTTATGATTAAGTATAAATTTTACAAATTCATTTGGTGTAATTTTTATTTCATTATTATTTAACATATATACATTATATATATTTTTAATGCTTCCCACTTCTAATCCAAGACTTTCTGATAACTCAGTGTATGTATATTCTGTGTTGTTAATACTATTATTCATAATATAGAATAATGTTTGAAGACTATTTAAAGTGTCTGGTGGTACCATACTTCCTAAATTATTTAAAACATAACTAGTAAATTCATAAGGTGACATTAAATTTTTACTATTTAACATATAAACAAGAATTATGCTACCTTTCATATCATCACTGACACCTAAGGCTGTTGCCATATCATCTGATGATATTGGAGTATTTATAAAAGTTGTATTACTAAATGTTTTAAGTAAATTTATTTTAGAAATAACTTCATCATTAAAACTAGATCTATAATTATCATCATTTAATAGAATATTTACTGTATTAACAAAAGTATTAATAGTCATTTTATCATTTATTTCATTAAAACTATTATAGTATAAATATAAATTATTTATAGAATTTATATCCATACCAAATAAATTAGATAATTCATTTGGTAACATTTCTTTAGTTAATATATTTTTATCTATAAATTTAGATAATGTATTTAATTTATCTTTAGAATTATTATCTATATTAGATGAATATTTACTTTTTAATACATAATTATTCATAAATGTAACGTATTCTTGAATAGTAAGTTTATTATCATTATTAATCGAATTATATAAAGTAAGTAAATCTTGTACTTTTTCTATATCTACTTCAAACATTTTAGATAATTCTTCATAATTTCTTTTTTGATTAACTAAATTTATATTTGTAAAATTAGATAATCTATCTATGTTAATTCTTGTTTCACTATCTATTTTATCATTCATTTTATTATTTGTATAAACATCACTTTTAATAAAATTTATAAATTCATTAAAAGTCATTTTAGATGATGTATCTTTATCATAATAATTATAATAAACTATTTTTAACAAATAATCTTCTATATCCTTATCATACTCTAGATCTTTTAATTTAGAATTTAGATCTTGATATTTTAACTTTTCATTTATTGTATTTCCATAACATAATACTTCATCTATCTTATTATCTTTTTCTAATTTTTTACAATAATCTGATATTTTATCTTCATATTTATTTTTATATACTATTGCCATTTGATTATTAGTATTAAATATTTTACCTACTTCATCAGATTCAGAATCTGTATATAAAAATCCAAGATTACCTTTTAATATATAACTACTTATAAAGATTAATAAGAATACTAATATTCCTACATATCTAAATTTATAAGCAAAACCACCTATATGATTTAATGTTATTTTAGGTCTATTCTTTTTAGTTTTAGTTATTAATTTATCGAATAATAATATTAACCCTGGTAAGCATGTAAATATTGTTAGTAAACTAAATAATACACCTTTTGCTAGTACCAAACCTAAATCCATACCTATTGTAAAACTCATGAATACTAAAGCTAGAAGTCCAACTATAGTTGTTACTGAACTGCTTGATATAGATTTAAATGAATAATTTAGTGCATTCTTCATTGCGATAACTTTATCAATAGTATTTTCTTTTTCTTGTCTATATCTATTCATAAGCATAATTGAATAGTCCATTGATAGAGCAAGTTGTAATATTGCAGTTATAGAACTTGTTATACTAGATATTGATGGGAAGAATATATTTGTTCCTTTATTTATAAATACTCCCATACCAACTGCAGTTAGAAATAAGAATGGTTCTATATATGAATCACACATAATCATTAAAATGATTAGTGCGGAAAATATTGCTAAGGCAACTATCCAAGTTGGAAGTACTGTTTTATTTTCATCTGAAACATCTCCACTTGTATATATTTCGTAATCTTTATAATTATCTATTATTTTATTATATACTTTAGTTGCAGTAGAAGAATTGCTTGTATCATCTACTGTTAATACATATAATGTGTAATTATCCTTATTATAATTTTTACTATTATCATAATCTACTTCTTTAACTCCGTTAATTTTGGATAATTCATCTTTTATTTTAGTTTTTTTATTCTTATCTAAATCTTTAAACATAACGTTTAATGAACTTGATTTAACAGAATCAAATTCTTTTTCCATTATATTCATACCTATTCTTACATTTGATGTATTAGGTAAATATTTAGATATATCTCTATTTATATTAACTTTGGTTGACAAAAATAAACTAAAAGCACATATAAAAATAAATAGTACTAAAATTATGTACCTTTTATTAACTATAAAATCAGTAATTTTCTTCATTTATAGTCCCCCTTTCATAAGCCAGCACAATTAATTTTACTCCTATTTACTTAAAATTACAACATCTATTTTATTCAAAATTATTATATTTTTAATACTACTTCAATATTTTCATCTAAACCATTAACTAATTCTTTAAATTTATTTCCATCATTAATATTCCCTACTATACTTCCGTAATGAATTGGAATAACTGTTTTAGGTTTAATATAAGAAATAAACTTAGCTGCTTCCATATACTCCATTGTATATACTCCACCAATTGGAATAAATGCAACGTCACAGCATATATTATGATTTTCTAGTAAATCATCTGTATCTCCTGCAATATAATATTTTATATTATTTATATTTACTATATATCCACACCAATTATATTCTTTTTTATGAAATGGTTTATTTAAATTATATGATGGTACTACATCTACTAAAATATCATCTATTTTAAAATTAGTATTTGGTTTAACAAAAATACAATTTTTATCTATAACTCTAACACTATCTAAGAAAACATCTTTCATACTTTCAGGTAATACAAATATTGTATTATCATTCATAACTTTATTAATATCATCTATAGAAAAATGATCATAATGTTCATGAGTAATAAATATTACATCTGCATCATTTGTCATATCTTTAATAAGGTATGGATCAAAATATATTATTTTATCTCCAACTATTTTAATACTACTTTGAGTATTAACGAATATATTATCCATTTAAATCTTCCTTTCTTTAAACATTAAATATTTTTTTTAATTCTTCTTTTATGTCATCATAGAAAAATATTACTAATCCTACTATTGATATTATAGATAATAACAGGCAAATATAAGATAGAATATTATTAGTAGTAAATTTTAATATTACTAAAATAAGTGGTAGTAATAACAAAAATATATTCATTAATATTTGTGATGAATATTTAACTAAGTAATTTTTTCTTAGTATTATTCCAAATACTACATTAGATAATAATTCTATAATACAGATTGATGGAATAATATAATTTGTAATAATAGTAGTTTTAGTTACCAAATACCAAATTATTAGTAAAATATTTATAATTATTCCATATTTACCAAGCATATTATATATATTTTTATAAGTTTTTAAAATAAAATAAACTATTATAAAATTACTTAATAAACCAAGGGAAACATACAAACTTATTTTTAGACTATTAAATATTATTACTTCGATAAATGAAAATATTAATAGTATTGTAATTGATGAAAATAATATTATTTTTAATATAAGTGAATTAGTTTCAAACCATTTGTTATTTGGAAAACTTAGACTATCACATTTACCTATTAATTCATTTTGACATAATGGACAGTAATTATCACTAGTATTAAATTCAATATTACAACTAGTACATTTTTTCATTTCTTAACCTCACTTACATCCATTCTAACATTAATATTATTTTTAGAAAAATATCTACAAAAGTTTTTAACTATATTGTTATTTACATAATTATCAGATATTCCAATACATAAGTCATCTTTAAACGAACAGATTGTAAATTGAAATCCATCAGTAGATGTAATAACACTCATACTGTTTATATATTCTTCTATTTTTTTATCTAGTTTAATTACTCCTATATTAGATAAACATGTAGTATTAGCATTCATAGTAATTTTATCTGCGATATTTACTGTTAGGTTTTTAAGTGATAATGGCGCTAATCTACAAAACCAATTTTTTTCAAATGATACCATTAAATTTACTCTTTCTCTTAAACTTTCTTTTGTTATTTTTTCTTTAAATTGTTTATTTACATTATCTATTATATTTTCTAATTTTTCTTCCTTATTTTTAAAATTATATGATATTGTAGTAAGTCCAAAAAAGTTCATAGAAGTAGTTGATTTAAAGAAATTTCTTAAATCTACAGGTAGTGCTACTCTAATATATTTATTTAATTCGGATGTTTTTACTTCATCCATAAATGAATATATTAAAATAGATACTAGAAATGATGTTAATGTTGTATTATATTTATGTGATAGATCTAAAACACTATTTAATGGGATATGATATTCCATATATCTAGTTTGATTTTTTAATTTTCTTCCTTTATATAAGTAGGTTTTACCTTTATCTTTTTTAAACTTTTTAGTTTTCTCATAATATTTAGTAAAGCTATCTTCTGATTTTTCTAATAACGAATTATCAATTTTATAATTTGCCTTAACATTATATTTAATGATGACATAATTAGTAATTAGTAGTTTAAAAAATTCTACACTTCCCCTACCATCAGATAATATATGAGATATTTCCATATTAATTTTATTTTTAAAATAAGATATTCTGTATAAAAAATCATCACTATTTTCATATAATTTATAGCATATTGGTAAATTTTCTTTTGATACTTTATTTTTCCTCATAGCTTCATCTAGGTAATACCAATAAAATCCTTTTTTTAAATTTACATTGAAGTTTGGAAATATGCTTACTGTTTTATCTAAAGCTTTTTGTAATATCTCTTCATCTATATTATCTTTTATATATGCAGAATATCTAAATACTTTAGGCATTTTATTATTTTTAGTAAAAGCATAAAAAGTACCAACATTATCTAATTTGTACCATTTTCTCATATATATTTCTCCTTTAAGTTTATATTCATTATACACTAAAATAAAAAGTAGATAAAGATTTTTACTTTATCTACTTAAAGTTTAATCGGATATTTCAATATATTTCTTTTGACTAATTTGTTCTTCATCTTTTTTAGGAATATTAAGCTTTAATATACCATTTTTAAATGTTGCGTGAATATCTTCTTCTGTTACTTTATCACCTACATAAAAACTACGAGATGCTTCACCGAAATATCTTTCACGACGAACAAATTTACCTTCTTCTTTTTCTTCGTCTTGCTTGTTCATTGAAGCTGTTACGTTTAAGTATCCATTATCAATATCAATTTTGATATTTTCCTTATCATAACCTGGTAAATCAATTATGATATCATAATTATCTTTGCCTTCTTTAATGTCTGTACGCATTACTTTTGTTTCATGATTACTAAAGAATGGATCATCAAACAAATCACTCCATAAATCAAAATCACTATTTCTTTTTGGTATCATCATCATATCACATTCTTCCTTTCTTTATATAATTATAATACCCGTAAAGAACAATTTTATTCCTTACGAGTATAATTATATCACTTTTTTTAGCAGTTTCAATAGAAAAGTGCTAAATCACATATTTTTACATAATTAGTTTAATATCCATTCTCTTACTTTTTCTTTAGAATTATATACATCTGTTCCTTTAATTGCGAGTTCTTTATCTACATTAGCTCCTTCACATATATCTTTTATTTGATTTGGAATACTACCTAATCCTGAACCTTCATGTGTTGTAAAAGGTTTAATTGTTTTACCATTAAAATCTAAATCTTTTAGTGCGATTACCATCTCTTCTGGTAACAATTTCCAATATACAGGTGAACCTATATAAATTATTTCATAGCTAGATATATCACCTACTTCTTTTAATATTGGTGCATTATGAGTTTTCTGTCTTTCTTTTGCTTCTTCTACTGCAATATCATATTCTTTAGAATAAGGTATAACTGGTTCTATTTTTATAATATCTGAACCAGTTATATCTTTTATATATTCAGCTATAACTTCTGTATTTCCCTTATCAATATAACCAACTGCATAATTTTCATCTGCTCTACTAAAATAAATTATCAAACTTTTCTTATCATTAAACATTATAATCACTCTTTCTATTTTGTTCGCACTTTAATTATATCATCACTATTTAATTTTCCAATTAATAATGATGAATTAATATTATGATTTTTAAAGTTATCATTTACTTTTTTCTCATCATAATTAGCATAACAATACTTACAAAAATGTTTACAAGAATTATATACACCAATATCTACCATTTGAACACAATTACAATTGTTTCCTTTTCTAGCTGTCCATTTTTTATATGTTTTACCTGTAAGTTTATATGCTAGTTCATTGGACAAACATTCACCTATTTTAAAACCATATTCACTTAAATTTCTTTCTTCAAAACAGGTCTGCACAGTCATATTATGTTTCTTACAACTTTTACTAAAACTAATTCCTATTTCTTTATAATCATTTTCAGTAAACTTTCTATATTTTAAAACATTTTTGTTTTCTCTTACATTTTTATAATCATCTATAAATGATACTATTATTTGTTTAACATAACCATCTAATAAATTGCACATTTTATCAAATGCTTTTTTATGGTATTCAATATTATACTTCTCGCTTAAAAATATAGGGTCATATCTCACATATAAATTATCTATTCCTACAATATCTGATAATTCTTTAATTGCTTCAATTATTTTAGTTTTATCTGGAACATTAGGTTCTATGTCTTTATTATAAGGTGTTAGGGTCACATGAAATAATATAGGTTTATCAATATCTTTTAAATATTTTAAAATTGGTATAGGATTTTTAGTACAAAATAATATTGCATCTACATCGTCAAAGTTAATCCTACTAACCATTTTAGGATTAAAGGGATTTCTAACATCTATAAATCCCTCTTTATATTTATTCATAAACCATTCAGAATAGAAAGCTACAATATCTGTTCTACCACTAACATTCAAAATCATTTAAACCACATATTATTATTTTTTATAATTCCAAATACCTAATTGTCCTTTAGCTTCAATTGGATTAATCGATTCAATATTATCTAATACC